>JAEMRL010000029.1:0-6425 GCA_016463385.1 Thermoleophilia bacterium | reverse complement strand
GCGCGGAGCGCCCGGGTCATGTCCGCCGTTGCCCGTGGGCCGGCGGCGGCGATCGTGCGGCCGCGCGTGGTGACGACCAGGGTCCCGTCGTAGCCGAGCTGGGCCTTCAGGCGGCGCACGTAGACCGGCATCGAGGGGGAGCCCACAGGGCCGGCCACCACGGCGAGCTTCACCGGCCGGCGGGCGTCGTTCAGGCGGGCCGCGGCCGCGGCCAGCTCGCGCTCGTCCTCGAGCGCGCCGACGCCGGCGACGCGCGGGCTGACGTAGGCGTCGCGGTCGCGGAGCGCGTCGAGCGCGGGGTCGGTCGCAGCCGTGCCCGCCGATGCCGCGACCAGCGCGGCCATCGCGACGACGACACCGGCGGCCCCGCCCCGGCCCCGCCGGAGCCGACTCAGGCGGGAGCCCCGCGCAGGTGCGGCTCGGCCGCGCCGCGCACCATGCGCACGGCCTGCGCCACCAGGCCCGGGCCGCGGATCAGGCCGCCGAGCTCGATCCGCATCAGGGCCACGTCGCCCCTGCTGCGGACGGCGGCGAACCCCAGTCCCTCCAGGAAGCAGCGGTCGAAGAGCGTGTGGTGGCCGAGGAACCGGTCGGCGGCCGGGACGTCGTCGTCGTAGCCGAGCGCGAACGCCTCCACGGCGACCACCTCGCGGGACTTCAGGTCGGCGAGCGCCTCCAGCAGCAGCCGCTCGCAGCTGCCCTCGGGATCCTCGCCCTCGAGGTAGGTGCAGGTGATCAGGGCGGCGTCGCGCGAGGGCGGCCCGGCGGGCAGCGCCAGGGCGCGCGGAAAGGCGTCGGCCGGCCCGAACTGGACCATGCCGCGGAACGCGGGGCCGTCGCGCAGCACGCGGCCGAAGGCGCCGTGGCGGCGCCCGAAGCTCTCGGCCCAGGCGGCCTTGTGGCGCTCGTCGGTGGTCAGGCGGTCGTGCTGCCAGAACACGCAGCTGATGCACGGCGCGGGCAGCGCGGACCGGGTGGCCGCGGTCACGGACGAGATCTGGCTCACGGAGCCATGATAGGCCCCGCCGCCGGAACTAGCGGGTGTCGCAGGAGGGGTCGTCCACACGGCAGACGCCCCCCATGAAGACCGGCAGCTCGGCGTAGGGCACCTCGCCCTCCTCGGCGGCGCCGTAGGTCTGACGCAGATAGGCGAGGATGCGGCGCCGGTCCCACACGGCGACGTCGCCGTCGCGCAGCATCGGCACCTGGGGCGGCTCGCCCTGGGCGGCGACGAGGTCCGCGCGTGCGGCGGGGTTTCCGCGCACGGTGACGGCGTCGTAGGGGAGGCCGAGCTCCTCGAGGGCGGCCTTCACCTCGACGCACTTCCAGCAGTCGGGGGCGTCGTAGATCAGCATCGCCCTCAACCGTACCGCGCGGCGACCCCGGAGCGGCGACGGCCGCTCCGGGGTCGCGGGGCCGCTACGCCCCGACAGCCTCCAGGACGCGGTCCATCGGCACCAGGTGCCGCTTGAAGTCCATGATCTTGTTGTCGATCCCGAGCGCCAGGCCGATCAGCTGGGGCAGGTGGAGCACCGGCATGTTGTACTCGGTCGCGTTGGCCGCCTCGGCCTTGCGCTGGTAGGCGTCCATCGCCAGGTGGCACAGCGGGCAGGGCGTGACCATGACGTCGGCGCCGGCGTCCCGCGACTGCGAGAGCGCGTTGTGCGACTCCTTCAGGGCCACCTGCTCGCGGGCCAGGATGATCGGGAAGCCGCAGCACGACGACTTGGCCTCGTAGTCGGCCACCTCGCCGCCGAGGGCGGTGATCAGCCGCTCGAGCGACTGCGGCTTGTCGGGGTCCTCGAAGCCCATCACCGACGACGGCCGCAGCAGCTGGCAGCCGTAGTAGGGGGCCACCCGGAGGCCGTTGAGGCCCTTCGGACCCTGCTTCTCCAGCAGCGCCAGGCCCTCCTCGGTGCTGATGTACCAGAGCAGGTGGGTGACGTCGATCGTGCCCTCGTACGGCCGGGCGCCGACCTTCACCAGCTCCTCGTTCACCGACTCGAGAAGGCGCGCGTCCTCCTTGACCATCTTGTTCGCCCGCCGCAGGTTCAGCGTGCAGACGTTGCAGATGGTCAGGATGTCGACGCCCATCTCCTCGGCCTGCGAGAGGATGCGGACGTTGAGCGTCAGGTACAGGTTCGGCTTGGCCTCGGCGATGTCGCCGGCCCCGCAGCATGTCGCGGCGGGCATCGGCAGCAGCTCGATGTCGAGCATCGGCGCCAGGTGCTTGGTCGTGGCGTCGAGCTCCTTCGAGCTGAACTCCGCGATGCAGCCCGGGTAGTAGGCGAACCGGCGCACTAGATGGTCTCCTTGACGTTCTTCATCAGCTTCTGGACTTCCTTGAGCTTCTTGATCCGGTGCGGGATCGGCGACGGCGCCTTGCCGTGGCGGATCATCTGCAGCGCGAACGGGATGTCGAAGTGGGCCTTGACCGGGTCGGTGAAGGGCACGAGGACGGTCTCGTTGAGCTTGCCGCCGGTGCGCATCGAGATCAGGAACGCCTTCGCGTGGCGGGCGCCGGCGTCCTTCATCGAGCGGCCCTCCTGGAAGGCGATGCCGCCGAGCTTCTCGATCGCGTCACGCGGGTTGACGCCCTTGGGGCAGCGCTCGTTGCAGTACATGCAGCGGGTGCAGTCCCAGACGCCGTGCTCGCCGGTGTAGAGCTTGGCGCGCTGCTTGCGCTGGCCGTCGCGGACGTCGCCCGCGAAGCGGTAGCCCCAGGCGAAGGCGGCCGGGCCGACGAAGTCGGGGTCGGCCGCCAGCGAGTTGCACTCGCTGTAGCAGGCGGCGCAGAGGATGCAGGCGCTCTCGCGGAACAGCTTCTGCATGTCCTCCTTCGACACGATCCGCTCCTTCTCGGGAGCGGGGCCGTCGGGGATCAGGTACGGCTTGACCGACTTGAACTTGGCCCAGAACGGGTCCATGTCCACGATCAGGTCCTTGAGGGGCGCGAAGTTCCCGATCGGGTCGACCTGCACCGTCTCGGTCCCGAACTCCTTCTTGACGTCCTCGACCTGGCTCATGCAGGCGAGCACCGTCTTGCCGTTGGCCTTGCAGGCACACGAGCCGCAGATGGCCGAACGGCAGGAATAACGCACGGCCAGCGTGCCGTCCTGCTCGTCCTGCAGCCGCAGGATCGCGTCGAGGATGGTGAAGTCACCCTCGTGCTCGAGGTCGTAGGACTGCCGGTACTGGGCATCCGAGACGTCGGGCTGGTACCGGAAGATGTCGAAGGTCGTCTTCGCCATTAGTAGGACCTCACCTGGGGCTCGTACTTGGTCACCGTCACCTCGGAGTAGTCGAGACGGATCTGATCGTCCTCGAGATACGACAGGGTGTGCTTCATCCAGTTCTCGTCGTCGCGCTCGGGGAAGTCGGTGCGCGAGTGCGCCCCGCGGCTCTCCGTGCGCTCCACCGCCCCGGCGACCATCGTCGCGGCCAGGTCCAGCAGGTAACCGGTCTCGATCGTGTGGATCAGGGACTGGTTGAACGTGCGGCCCTTGTCGGTGACCACGACGCTCTTGAACTTCTCGCGGAGGTCCTCGACGGTCGCCTGCGCGTCGCGCAGCTGCTCCTCGGTGCGGAAGACGCCGACCTTCTCCTGCATCGTGTCGGAGAGCACCTCGCGCAGCTCGTGCTGCTTGGGGCCGTTCTGGCGGTCGAGCAGCTCGCGCAGCTCGGCCTCGAACTTGACCGCGGCCTCCGGGGTGGCCTCGATGCCGCGCCCGTTGAACACGTCGGTCGCGTACCGCGCGGCCGCCGCGCCGGTGCGGGCGCCGAAGACGACGCCCTCCAGCAGCGAGTTGCCGCCGAGGCGGTTGGCGCCGTGCACCGAGACGCAGGCGCACTCGCCGGCGGCGAACAGGCCCTGCATGTGCGGGGCGGCCCCCCACGAGTCCACGTGCACGCCACCCATGTGGTAGTGGGCGCCGGGCCGGATCGGGATGGGCGCCTCGATCGGGTCGACGCCGGCGAAGGCCATCGCCAGCTCGCGGATCTGCGGCAGCCGCTCCATGATCTTCTCGCGGCCGAGGTGGCGCAGGTCGAGCATGATCGACCCGTTGACGCCGCGGCCCTCGAGGATCTCGGTGGCCTCCGAGCGCGACACCACGTCGCGCGAGGCCAGCTCGAGCTTGTTGGGCGCGTACTTGCTCATGAAGCGCTCGCCCTCGGAGTTGAGGAGGTAGCCGCCCTCTCCGCGGGCCCCCTCGGTCACCAGCACGCCGCTCGGGTTGAGCGTCGTGGGGTGGAACTGCATGAACTCCATGTCCTTCAGCGGCACGCCGGCCTTGAGCGCGAGGCCCATGCCGTCGCCGGTGGAGGAGTGCGAGTTGGTGGAGGGCCGGTAGACGCGGCCGGCGCCGCCGGTCGCGAGCACCACGGCCTTGGCGCCGATCGTCTGGATCGTGCCGTGGACCATGTCGTAGGCCACCACGCCGCAGCAGCCGCCGTGGGAGTCCTTCACCAGCTCGGTGACGAACCACTCCTCGTAGGTCGGGATGTCGTACTTGACGCACACGGTGTAGAGCGTGTGCAGCATCACGAGCCCGGTCAGGTCGGCCGCGTAGCAGGTGCGCGGGTACCCGGCGCCACCGAACGGGCGCTGGGCGATCTTGCCCGTCGTCTCGTCGCGGCTGAACACCGCGCCCCAGTGCTCGAGCTGGATGATCTCGCCCGGGGCCTCGTTGCACAGGATCTCGATCGCGTCCTGGTCGCCGATGTAGTCGGCGCCCTTGACGGTGTCGAACGTGTGGTTGTCCGGGTGATCCTCGGTCTGGTTGCCGAGGGCGGCGTTGACGCCTCCCTGCGCGGCGCCCGAGTGGCTCCGCACCGGGTGGACCTTGGTCACGAGGGCGACATCCACGCCCGCCTCGTGTGCGGCGATCGCCGCGCGCATTCCGGCGAGGCCGGCGCCGACCACCACCACGTCATGGCTGAGCAATGTCCGTGCCCTCCGCTTCTTGGTTAAACCTCGGATGTGACTCTACCGGACGGACGCACGCTCTCCTGCGGGTCATTCGTCGCTTTCCCGCGTGACGTGGCGGATCGGCGGGCGCCGGCACTCCTGTATAACCGGCGCTTATGCCTCGCCGCGATCCGCGCATATGACTGTCGACGCCGTCCTCACCCTCGCGGTCATCGCCGCCGTGCTCGTCGCCCTCGTCTCCGAGCGATTCTCCCCGGCGCTCACGGTGCTCGCCGGCGTGGTCGTCCTGCTGGTCGCCGGCGTCATCGACAGCGACGCGGCGTTCTCCGGCTTCTCGAACTCCGCGCCACTCACGGTGGCCGCGCTCTACGTGGTGGCCGCGGCCGCGGGGCGGACGCGCGTCCTCGAGAACACCGTGGCACGCTTCGCGGCGCGGCGGGCCGTCGGGACGGTGTCCGGCGACCGTGCGACGCTCGCCCGGGTCCTGATCCCGACGGCGGCCTCCTCCGCCTTCCTGAACAACACGCCCATCGTGGCCATGGCGATCCCGCCGGTCATCAACTGGGCGCGCCGGGCGGGGCGCTCGCCGTCGAAGTACCTCATGCCCGTCAGCTTCGCGGCCGTCGTCGGCGGCACGGTCACGCTGATCGGCACCTCGACGAACCTCGTCGTCGACGGGCTGCTCAAGGACTACGGCGAGCCGGGGCTGGGGCTCTTCGAGATCGGCGCCGTCGGCCTGCCCTTCGCGCTGCTGAGCCTGGGCGTCATGATCGTGCTCACGCCGATCCTGCTGCCGGCGCGCCGCTCGCCCAGCGAGAACGTCGACGCCGACGCACGCGAGTTCACGGTCGAGATGGTCGTGACCGAGGAGGCCGTCGGCATCGCGGGCAGGAGCGTCTCCGAGGGCGGCCTGCGCAACCTGCTCGGCGTGTACCTCGTCGAGGTCGAGCGCGACGGCCGGCGGATCTCCTCGGTGCGTCCCGACGAGGTGATCGCGGTGGGCGACCGGCTGACGTTCGCGGGCAACGTCACGCGGGTCCTCGACCTCCAGCAGATCCCGGGGCTCGTCTCGGCGGAGGAGCGCCATTTCGCGGGGGTGGGATCGGCCATCGAGCGTCGGCTGTTCGAGGCCGTGATCGCGCCGGGCTCGCCCCTGGTGGGCTCGACCCTCAAGCAGATCGGCTTCCGCGGGCGCTACGGCGGCGCCGTCGTGGCCATCCACCGGGCGGACGAGCGGGTCGCCGACAAGCCGGGCGAGGTCGTCCTGCGCGTCGGGGACGTGCTCCTCGTGCTGGCCGGCCCCGCCTTCCGCCCGAACATGGGCGCGCGCGACTTCCTGGTGGTGGCGCCGCTCGACGGCGACGGACCGCCGCGCGAGGAGAAGGCCCCGCTCGTCGGCCTCGCGATCGTGGCCCTCCTGGTGCTGGTCGGAACCGGGACGCTCGACATCCTGGCGGCCTCGTTCCTGGCCGCCTTCGCGGTCGTCGGGCTGCGC
>JAEMRL010000373.1 GCA_016463385.1 Thermoleophilia bacterium | reverse complement strand
CCGCGACGTCCTGCTGCAGTGCATGGCGACCTTCGTGGACATGGCGGGCGTCCGGTTGGGGATGGGCCCCGCGGGCAACGAGGCGCGCGACCTGCCGCAGGCCCGCCAGGCGATCGAGGCGCTCCGCGCCTTGCTCGGAGTGGCCGAGCAGGAGCTCGGCGCCGCCCAGGTGAGGCCGTTCAAGGAGCCGCTCGCCGTGCTGCAGATGGCGTTCTCGCGGGCGAGCGAGGAGCGCGCGGATCCGGCCGCCTCGGACGCGCCGCCCGCGCCGCCCCCGGTTCCCGACGCCGCCTCGCGGCTCTGGGTGCCGCCGGGCACTCCCCGCGCGGAGGGCCCCGCTTAGGGGAATCCCCGGCTCCGGACGTCTGGGCCGTGTGGTAGAAACCCGCCGTGGTCGTCCGAATCGGCACGAAGTCGGGCGATCGACGGAACCCGGAGCGCTGGCCCTGGATCGGGCGTAACGGCGCGTTCGTCTACACCCGATCTCGGAGGGATTAATTGGCCGACTTCCTGTCGGACAACACAGCATGGCTCGCCGTGGTCCTCGGCTTTCTCGCCGTGGCCTACGGCATCGGACTGACGGTCTACCTGCTCAAGAAGCCGACCGGCGACGAGAAGATGCGCGAGATCGCCGCGGCCGTGCAGGAGGGTGCTCAGGCCTACCTGAAGCGCCAGTACACGATCATCGCCGCGGTGGCGGTGGTCCTGTTCGTGGTGATCGGCGTCCTCGGGCAGTCGGTCGACTCCGCGCTGCTCGGGTGGGAGGCCGCCATCGGTTTCCTGATCGGCGCCGCGGCGTCCGCCGCCGCGGGCTTCATCGGGATGAACGTCTCGGTGCGGACCAACGTCCGCACGGCCGAGGCGGCCAAGAGCGGCCTGCCGGCCGCGCTCGGCGTGGCCTTCAAGGGCGGCGCGGTCACCGGTCTGCTGGTGGTGGGCCTCGGCCTGCTCTCGGTGGCCGGCTACTTCCTGATCCTCGGCCAGGACATCGAGGACGTGAAGCCGCTCGTCGGCCTCGCCTTCGGCTCCAGCCTGATCAGCGTCTTCGCCCGTCTGGGCGGCGGCATCTTCACCAAGGGCGCCGACGTCGGCGCCGACCTGGTCGGAAAGGTCGAGGCCGGGATCCCCGAGGACGACCCGCGCAACCCGGCCGTCATCGCCGACAACGTGGGCGACAACGTCGGCGACTGCGCCGGCATGGCCGCCGACCTCTTCGAGACCTACGCGGTCACCACGGTGGCCGTGATGTTCCTCGGCTCGCTCTTCCTGACCGACTTCGCGAACGCCCTGATCTTCCCGCTCGCCCTCGGCGGCGTGTCGATCATCGCCTCGATCGTCGGCACGTGGTTCGTCCGCGTGAAGGACAACGGTTCCGTCACCGCCGCCCTGTACACCGGGCTCGCGGTATCGGCCGTGCTCGCGATCCTCGGCTTCCTGCCCGTCACCTACTGGATGATGGACGGCGCGGCCGACGTGATCCCGGGCGCCGGCAGCTGGACCGACTACTACTGGTGCGCCGTGATCGGCATCGTCGTCACGATCGCGCTGGTGGGCATCACCGAGTACTTCACCGGCACGATGTGGCCGCCGGTCAAGAAGATCGCCGCGGCCTCGGAGACCGGTGACGCGACGAACATCATCTCCGGCCTCGCGGTCGGCCTGAAGGCCACCGCCGCCCCGATCATCGTCATCGGCGGCGCGATCGCCGCCAGCTACGAGCTGGGCGGGTACTACGGCATCGGCGTCGCCGTCATGGCCATGCTGTCGCTGACCGGCGTGGTCGTCGCGCTCGACGCGTTCGGTCCGATCACCGACAACGCCGGCGGCATCGCCGAGATGGCCGAACTGCCGGAGTCGGTCCGCAACATCACCGACCCGCTCGACGCGGTCGGCAACACCACGAAGGCCGTCACCAAGGGCTACGCCATTGGCTCCGCCGGTCTCGCCGCGGTGGTGCTCTTCGTGTCGTACGTCGAGGAGTTGAGGGAGGCGATCGGAGCGGAGGCCGCGTCGGTCAACTTCAACCTCGAGAACCCGTTCGTCGTGATCGGTCTCTTCATCGGCGGCATGATGCCGTTCCTCTTCGCCGCGTTCTCGATGGAGGCCGTCGGCAAGGCGGGTGGCCAGGTGGTGGAGGAGGTCCGGCGCCAGTTCCGGGAGAAGCCGGGGATCATGGAGGGCACGGAGAAGCCCGACTACGCGCAGTGCGTGCGCATCGTGACCGCCTCGGCGCAGCGCGAGATGCTGCTGCCGGCCGCGATCCCGATCCTGTTCCCGATCATCACCGCCTTCATCTTCGGCGTGAACAACGGCCGCGAGATGCTCGGCGGGCTCCTGCTCGGCGTGATCGTCACCGGCATCTTCGTGGCCATCTCCATGACCTCCGGCGGAGGCGCGTGGGACAACGCCAAGAAGATGATCGAGGACGGCCACCACGGCGGTAAGGGATCGATCGCCCACAAGGCGTCGATCACCGGCGACACGGTGGGTGACCCCTACAAGGACACCGCCGGCCCCGCGATCAACCCCATGATCAAGGTCGCCAACATCGTCGCGCTGCTGCTGGTGCCCTTCCTGAACTGATCCACGGAAGGGCCGCGAAATGTGCGAGGGCGCCGTCCGACCGGCGCCCTCGCCGTTTGCGGGCGGGTTCCGCGGCCGAAGGGGGAAGGACGGCCGCTCACCCGGTCGGACCCCCTACCAGTCGGCCCCGGTGATCGTCTCCTCGTCAGGGGCGATGGCCGCGACCTCCACGGGCAGCCCGGCCCGCAGCAGCATGCGCCGGGCCTCGGCGATCCGGCGCTCGTGGGCCTCGGGCGATGCGAGGAGCACCACCCGCGGCTCCGCGCCCGAGAGGGCGAGCGACCGCAACCGCATCACCGTCGTGCGGCGCACCAGGGTCTCCGGGAGCTCGACCTCGAAGCAGATGGGGCGCTAGTC
>JAEMRL010000372.1 GCA_016463385.1 Thermoleophilia bacterium | reverse complement strand
CTCCTCCAGCGTGCTGGCCTCGCTCGTGGTGGCGGAGGCGCTGCGCGACCTCGAGGTGCGCCGCGCCGTGGTCCAGACGCCGCTCGCCATGGCCGAGGCCGACCTGCCCGCGCGCCGCGTGACGCTGGTGCCGATCCTGCGCGCCGGCCTGTCGATGCTGCAGCCGGCGCTCGATCTGCTGCCCGACGACACGCGCGTCGGCTTCCTCGGGATGGCGCGCGACGAGCAGACGGCGCGGCCGCTCTCCTACCTGGAGAGCCTGCCCTCGGACCTCGGCGACGACGAGGTGGTGGTGCTCGACCCCATGATCGCCACCGGCGGCTCCAGCGGTGCGGCCCTCGCGTTCCTGCGCGACGCCGGCGCCACCCGCCTCCACCTGCTGGGGCTGATCGCGGCGCCCGAGGGCCTCGCGCGCATCACCGCCGCCGACCCCGAGGTGCGGGTGACCGTCGCCGTGATCGACCAGGGGCTCAACGAGCGGCACTTCATCGTCCCGGGCCTCGGCGACGCCGGCGACCGGCTCTACTCCGAGTCGGGCTGAGTGACCGGCCCGGCACGGGTGCCGCGCGGGCCGGCCGTCGTGACCGGCGCGTCGTCGGGACTCGGCCGGGCCTACGCCGAGAGCCTCGCCGCCCGGGGGCACCCCCTGATCGCGGTCGCCCGCCGCGCCGACCGCCTCGAGGAGCTGGCGGCCTGGGCGCGCGAGCGGCACGGCGTCGAGACCCGGATCGTGGTCGCGGACCTCGCCACCGAGGAGGGCCTCGCCCTCTGTCGCGACGAGATCGACCGGGGCGAGGTGCCGGAGGTCGTCGTGCTGAACGCCGGTTTCGGGTCGTCGGGGCCGCTCTGGACCCTCGACCGCGCCCGCGAGTCGGAGATGGTGCGGCTCAATTGCGTCGCCGTGGTCGACCTCGCCGCCCACGTCCTCCCGGGCATGGTCGGGCGCGGGCGCGGCGCCCTCGTGGTGATGAGCTCGGCCGCCGCGTGGCAGCCGGTCCCCTTCATGGCGACCTATGCGGCGACCAAGGCCTTCGAGCTGCACCTCACCGAGGCGCTCGCCGAGGAGCTGCGCGGCACCGGCGTGCACGCCATCGCCGTCTGCCCGGGCCCGACGCGCACCGAGTTCTCGCTCTCGGGCGGCGGGCAGGCCTCCACCGGCATCCCGTTCGACGACGTCGACATGGTCGTGCGGGCCACCTGGCGGGCGCTCGCGCGCGGCCGCAGCCGCGCGCCGACCGGGGTGGTCGCGCGCGCCAGCATGCTCGGCAGCCGCCTGCTGCCGCGCCGCGTGGTCGTCCGGATCGCCGCCCTCACGCACCGCCGGCCGCGCGCGTTGAAGGGCTCCGACCCAGGTACCTAGAATGACCAGGGACCCTCCCGGGCCCGACACGCCGTGACGACAACCCTCATCCCCACCCTCTGCGCGATCGTCGCGGCTCTGATCGTGCTGGCGACGACGCCCCTGACGGCCCGCCTCGCCCACCTGGTGGGCGCGGTCGACCAGCCGTCGGACCGCCGCATCCACAGCACGCCGACGCCCCGGCTCGGGGGCCTCGCGATCCTGGTGGGCTTCCTCGTGCCGGTGCTCTACTACCTTCCCGACGACGCCGCGACGCGGGCCGTCGTCACCGGGGCGGTCCTGATCTGCTGCCTCGGGATGGTCGACGACATCTGGGGCCTGAGCCCGGCGGTGAAGCTGGTGGGCCAGGTGGCGTGCGCCGCCGTCCCCGTGTCAGCGGGGCTCACCATCGACCACATCACGCTGCCCTTCGTGGGCGTGGCCGACCTCGGCCCGGCGCAGTACCCGCTGACGGTGCTCTGGTTCGTCGCGATCGTGAACATGATCAACTTCAGCGACGGCATGGACGGCCTGGCGGCCGGCATCACCGGGATCGGCGCGACCACCTTCGCCGTCCTCGCCGCCTCGCTCGGCCGCGCCGACCCGGCGATCATGGCCGCGGCCCTCGCGGGCGCCTGCGCCGCGTTCCTGGTCTTCAACTTCCATCCCGCGAAGGTCTTCATGGGCGACGGCGGCTCGATGCTGCTGGGCTTCGTCATCGCCGGGGTCGCCATCAACGGCGTCATGAAGACCACCGCGGCGATCGCGGTCGTCGCGCCGCTGTTCGTGCTCGCGATCCCGATCCTCGACACCTCGTTCGTGATCATGAAGCGCATCAAGCACGGCCTGCCGGTCTACTCGGCCGACCGCAGCCACTTCCACCACCGCTTCTTCACGATCGGCTGGGGCCAGCGCAAGACGGTGCTCGCGCTCTACGTCTGGTGCGCGCTGATGGGCCTGGTGGCGATCGCCCTGCGGTTCGTGCCCTACCGCGATCCCGACGGCGGTGTGCGCCTGCTCGGCACGCTCACGCTCGCCGGCGCCGGCCTGGTCGCGATCCTCGCGTCGGTCTACATGGTCTACGTGCTCGAGATCCTCAAGTGGCGCAGCACGCCGGTGGTCACGATCGTGCGCCAGAGCCGCTTCGGACGCGCCCGCCGCGGCGAGGTCATCGAGCGCTAGCGCGGGTCCCCGTTCCGTCCGGCCGCGGCCGCGGGGCGGATCAGGTGGGGAGGGGGACGATCTCCAGCACCGGGCTGCCGGGCGTTCCGCCGGGCTGGACGAGGGGGATCTCGAGGGCCCAGCCGGACGGGTCGGCGACCACCCGCCGCACCAGCGCGGGATCGACGCCCGCCGCCCGCAGCGGCCCCACGACCTCGGGCTCCGCGCCGAGGGCCCGCGGGAGCAGCCCCTGGTCGATGATCAGGCGCATCGTGACCGGCCCGGGGGCGGTGGGGGTGAACTCGATCCGGGCGGCGCCGTCGCCCTCGACGGTCACGTCGGTCGCGGCGCCGGGCGCGCGCACCTCGAGCCGCGCGCGCGCGGCGGTCCAGAAGAGCTCGGGCCCGACCCGCTCGTGGACGACGTCGCGGAGGGCGAAGAGGCCTTCA
>JAEMRL010000371.1 GCA_016463385.1 Thermoleophilia bacterium | reverse complement strand
GCCGATTTGCCGCCCTGATCTCCCCGCAAGAGGGAGATCAGTGCGTCGACGCACGCCTACGCCGCGATCTGCTCCACCTCGAAGGCGACGCGGCCCCGCTCCTCACCCTCGATGAGGCAGCGGACGGCGTAGCGGCCGGGCTCGTCGAGCTCGGCGCGCACCGGGAAGACGAGCGGCACCGTCAGGGGGACGCCCCGGCGCCAGTGCTCGGGCGGGCTGCTCGCCAGCTCGAAGCCCTTGCGGAAGCCGGCCACGGCGCCGTCGGCGTCGGCGAGCTCCAGCTGCACGCGGTAGGGCGTCTCCAGCAGACCCCACGGCACCTCGAGGATCAGTGCCAGGCTGGCGTCGAGGCCCACCGGCAGGGTGTGACGCACGCAGTCGAAGCCGCCGCCCATCACGTAGAGCTTGCCGTCGCTCACCTGCGCCCGCTCGGCGAGCAGGATGCTCGAGAGCGAGATCCGGTCGGCCCAGAGGTATCCGTCGCCGGTCATCGGCGCAGCCGGATCGGGAGCGGACGACTCACGAACGGATGACCCATGACGCGTGCCTCCCTGTCTCGACCACGAGGAGCGCGGGCGGTGCCGCGGACGCACGAACTGAGCCGGGATCGTACTTCCTGGCACCGCCCTGGGCCACCCGTCCGGGCGGCGTGACCGCCGATCAGGCCGAGGGGCGGAACGTCCCGCGCTTGATTCGGTTGCGCGGCCGTGGCGTCGCGGCGTCGGCGTCCGCCTCGGCCGGAGCCGCCGTCGCGGTGGTCGTCTCGGCGGGCGGGGCGGACTCGGCCCCGGACCCGGCCGACGGGCGCACGCTGCCCCGCTTCACCCGGTTGGTCGGCTTCGGCGCGTTCTCGTCGACGGTCACCGTGCGCGCCCGCTTGGGCGCGTGGGAGAGCACGCCGCGACGCCGGGCGTAGAGCGTCCGGGCCGGCGCGACGGTCAGGCCCGCCGCGCGGAACTCCTCCTCCAGCCCGATCGTGACGGCGATGCGCGAGAAGTCCGACACGACGTCCGGTGCGACCAGGGTCACGACGCGGCCGTCGGCCCCGGCACGGCCGGTGCGTCCGGCACGGTGGGTGTACGAGTCGGCGTCGGAGGGCGCGTCGGCGTTGACCACCAGGGCGAGGTCGGTGACGTCGATCCCGCGGGCGGCCACGTCGGTCGCCACCAGAACGCCCTCGGGCGCCGCGGTGAACGCGGCGAGTGCCTTCTGGCGGGAGGCCTGGGTCATCTCGCCGTGGATCCGGTGCGCCCGGATGCCGCGCTTGGTCATCCGCTCGTAGAGCCGCTCGGTGCCGATGCGCGTCTCGCAGAACACCAGCGCCCGTCCCCCGGCCTCGGCGATCAGGTCGGCGACCTTCTCCTCGCGGTCGCCGTGCCCGCAGGCGACGAAGGTGTGGGTCACCTGCGAGTCGTCGGAGTGCTCGTCGGTCTGGCCGGCGGTCTCCACCTTCACCGGGTGGCGCGTCAGCCCCTCGGCCAGGGTGCGGATCTCACCGTCGAGCGTCGCCGAGAAGAGCAGCGTCTGGCGGTCCTTCGGGCAGCGCGCGACGATCTTCTTGACCTGGGGCATGAAGCCCATGTCGAGCATGCGGTCGGCCTCGTCGAGCACCAGCGAGCGCAGGTCCTTGAGTGAGACGGCGCGGCGGGCCGCGAGGTCGAGGAGCCGCCCCGGGGTCGCCACCAGCAGCTCGGCGTTCTTGGCGGCCTTCGACTGGCCCTCGAGGTCCTCGCCGCCGTAGGCGACGGCGAGCTTCAGGCCGAGCGCCTCGGCGAGGGGCCCGAGCTCCGCGCCGATCTGGCGCGCGAGCTCGCGGGTGGGCGACAGGATCAGGGCCTGCCACGGCACGCCCTTCTCGGCGCGCTGCACCAGCGGGATGCCGAACGCGAGCGTCTTGCCCGAGCCGGTCGGGGCCTTGACCCAGATGTCGGCCCCCTCGAGTCCGAGGGGGATGGTGCTCTCCTGCACGGGGAAGGGTGTGGCGATGCCGCGGTCGGCGAGGGCGGCGCAGATCCCCGGCGCCACGCCGAGGTGGGAGAAGTCGAAGCTGGTCAGTTGCGGGTTCCTTCGCGTGGGAGGCGGGGGCACATGGACGCCGGGCGCCTTCTGTGCGCCTCGCCCGCCTGGTGACGCATACGGTAGCCCGTCGGCGCCGGATTGCCGCACGTCTTCGCGCCGGCGTCCCGGACCCCTTGCGGTCAAGGTCGGCCCCGGGGCGGCCGATCCACACTGTGTGAGCGTGTCCGCCACATCCGGTTCGCCCGTCGCCGTGCAGATGGCGCTGCTCGCCAAGGTGCTCGACGCGGCGCGCCCGGCGCCCGCCGCGTCGCCCGCCCAGGCCGTCTCGCAGGCCGCGAGCTCCCAGGCGCTGCTGCAGACGGTCACCGGGCTCGACGTCCTGGCCTGAGCCTGCATCCGACGCTTCCCGGGCGCTGAGCCGGGAGCGCCGCCGCGGTGCCGATTCGCCCCGGGAGGCCCCGGCGCGGTAAGAATGCGGCCACGCATGGCCCGACGACGCTCACCGCGCGGCGGCCCGACCATGAAGGACGTCGCGGCCCTGGCCTCGGTGTCCCTGTGGACCGTGTCGAACGCGTTCAGCCATCCCGAGCGGGTCGCCTCGAGCACACGCGAGCGGGTGCTCAGCGCCGCCGCCTCGCTCGGCTATGCGGGCCCCAACCCCCTGGCGCGCTCGCTGGCGTCGGGGCGCACCGGCGTGGTCGCGCTGGTCGCGGCGGGGTCCGCCGAGCCGCTGCTCGCCGACCCGGCCGCCGGCCTCGTCGCCCGCGGGCTGATCCACGCCTGCGACCGGGCGGGTGTGAGCGTCCTCTTCACCGGGCAGGCCGACGGCGCGGCGGTCGACGGCTGGGTGCTGCTGCGTGACGCCACGAGCGCACCGTCGCTGCAGGGCCCCGTGGTCGCGGTCGACGCGCCTCCGGTGGCCGGGGTGATATCGGTGGGC
>JAEMRL010000370.1 GCA_016463385.1 Thermoleophilia bacterium | reverse complement strand
CTCGTGGTGCTCGCGGATCCATCGCACCTGCTCGGGCGTCAGCACCTCGTCGGTGATCTGGGCGCCGAGTGCCGGGTGGATCTTCACGAACTCGTACTCGGCCTCCGTCAGGACCGCCGGGGTGAACAGGATCGCGTCGGGCACGCCGATCTTGCCGATGTCGTGCAGGAGCCCGGCCTCGTAGAGCAGAGCGCGGCGGTCCTCCGTCCAGCCGCAGCGCCCGGCGATGGCCACGGCGAACTCGGCGACCCGGCGCGAGTGGCCCGAGGTCAGCGGGTCCTTCGCGTCGATCGCCCGGGCCAGCGCGCGGATGCCCGCGAGGGCCTGCCGGCGGCTGAGGTGCTGCGCGCGCTGGGCCGCCGAGAGCTCGCGCACGACCTCCGGCGAGTACAGGTACGAGACGTCGCGGCCGTGCTCCTTGGCCCAGTACAGGGCGCCGTCGGCGAGGCGCACCAGGTCGTCGGGGCGGGACGCGAAGCCCAGGTCGCAGACGCCCGCCGAGAGGGTCAGCTCGCCGATCTCCGTGAAGCGACGCCGGGCGACCTCGGCCCGGCCCCGCTCGGCGGCGGCGAAGGCGCCGAGTCCGTCCGTCTCGGGGAGGATCCAGGCGAACTCGTCCCCTCCGATCCGGGCCACCATGTCGCCGGGCCGGATCACCGCCGCCAGGCGCCCCCCGACCTCGGCGATCAGCCGGTCACCGGCCTGGTGGCCGAGCTCGTCGTTCACCTGCTTGAAGTGGTCGACGTCGAGGAGGACGAGGGAGAGCGCGCGACCGTGACGGCGGGCCCGCTCGACCTCGACGGCCAGTCGCTCCTGGAACGCGCGGTGGTTGGGCAGACCGGTCAGCGAGTCGGTCATCGCCTGGGCGGCGAGGCGCGCCCGGGCCTCGGCGTTGGCGACGGCGAGGCCGACCAGGTTGGCGACCCGTCCCATGCGCTCGACCGCGTCGGCGGGCATCCCGTCGGCGCTGGCGGCCGCCACCAGCACGGCCCCCCAGACCGCGCCGCCGACGTGCACGGGGTGGGCGACGCTCGACCCGGAGCCGTCGGTGGCGGCGGCGAGGCCGGCGGGATCGCCCGACGCGGCGAGGACGGCGTAGTCGGCGACGATCGCCGGTGCGCCGCTGCGGCGGACCTGCGCCAGCGCCCCGCCGCCCTCCAGCGGGCGATGCTGGACGACCGGCACGTCGTCGAGGGTCCAGGCGCCCATCACCTCCGCCTCCGCCCCCGCGAACCGCGCCACCAGGCCGAGCCGGACGCCCAGCAGGCGGGCGAGCAGCTCGGCGGCCTGGGCGAACACCACCTCGGGCGGGGCCTCGACGGCCACCGTCATGGCGAGACGGCGCAGCGCCTCCTGCTCGTCGCGCGCGCGCCGGAGCTCCTCCTCGGCGGCGACCGCCTCGGTCTCGTCCCGCACCACGCCGGTGAACGCCCGCCGGCCCCCCACCGACATCTCCCCGACCGAGAGGTGCATCGGGAAGGTGGCGCCGTCCTTTCGCAGTCCGGTGACGCGGCGGCCGATGCCGATGATCCGCCTCTCGCCCGACTCCCGGTAGCGGGTCAGATACCCCGGATGCTCCGCGGCGTAGGGCTCGGGCATCAGCATCGCGACGTTGCGGCCCACCATCTCCGAGGCCGGATACCCGAACAGGCTCGTAGCGGCGGGGTTGACCGACTCGATCTCGCCGGTCTCGCCGATGGTGACGATGGCGTCGACGGCCGTCTCGAAGATCGAGCGGTGGCGCTCCTCCGAGTCGCGCAGCACCGCCTCGGCCCGGATCTCGGCGCTCCGGTCCTTGAACGTCCCGATCCAGCCCGCCACGGCGCCGGCGTCGCCGAGGAGGGGGCTCGAGGTGACCAGCACCGACAGCGACCGTCCCGCCCGGGTGCGGATGGTGAACGTGTCCTCGCGCGGGTGGGGGGGACCGCCGCCGATCCGGGCGGCGGCCTCGGCGATCCGGGAGTGCTCCGCCGGCCAGAAGGGGAACGGCGGCAGGCACCCGATCAGCGCGCCACGCGAGAAGCCGGTCAGCGCGCACATCGCCGGGTTGACCTCGACGATCCGTAACTCGGAGTCGACGACGATCAGCCCGTCCGGGAGCGCCTCCGCGATCGCGGAGGCCATGTCGCGACCGAGGGGCGACGGTTCGGCGGCCTCACCGCCTGAATTTCGTGCCTTCATCGTCTGTAAATCAGTCTAACGCGAGGCGCGGATCCGACAAAGCCGCCGATCGGCCGGACCTCAGCCGCCGCCGCAGCGCCGGGCGACGACCGGCGGGACGTCCGGGCCGGGACCACCGGCGGTGCGTCCCCGGGGAAGCGCGCCGCGGGCGCGCCGCGCCGCGCCCGCGGCCCACACCGTCCCGTCCCGTCCGCATGGAGGGCGCCGGGGCCGCAGGGCACGCGGCGCCGGCGTCGCCTCGATCGGATGGTCGGGCATGCGCTCAGGATCGGCCACGTTGCTGTTCGGGCCGTCAAGGCGCGCTCAAGAACGCGTCAGGGCGACGCGCGCGGGGCTAGTGCGCGCGGCCGGCGATCAGGTCGCGCACCCGGGCGACGAGTTCCGCCGCCGCGAAGGGCTTGGTGAGGTACGCGTCGGCGCCGGCCTCGCGGCCCGCCGTCTCGTCGGCGAGCCGGGCGGCGGCCGTGAGCAGCAGGACCGGCAGCCCGGCGGTCGCCGCATCGGCGCGGAGCAGCCGGGTCAGCTCGAGCCCGGTCATCCGGGGCATCGCGACATCGAGGACGCAGGCATCCGGCGCCTCCGACCTGATCAGGCCGAGCGCCGCCTCCCCGTCGCTGGCGGTCATCACCGCGAAGTCCGCCCGCGTCAGGCAGAGCTCGACCAGCCGGAGGGCGTCCGGCTCGTCGTCGGCGGCGACCACCAGGGGGCGCAGGCGGACCACGCTCACCGCGGGGCCGTGCCCGCCGCACCGGCGGGCGCGGGCGCGCTCACGCGGTCGCCTCGACCGTCA
>JAEMRL010000369.1:2393-2974 GCA_016463385.1 Thermoleophilia bacterium | reverse complement strand
CGCCGGTGTCCGCCGTCGCCGTCCCGCGCACCGCGGCCGAGGCCCTCGCCCTGCTGGGCCTGGCCTCCGACGCGCCGCCCGCCGAGGTGGAGCGGGCCTACCGCGAGCAGGTCACCCGGTGCCACCCCGACCGCGTCGCCGGGCTGCACCCGGCGATCCAGGGTCAGGCGGAGGGCCTCACGGTGGCGCTCAACGCCGCGCGCGACCTGCTGCTCGGTCGCGTCGTGCGGCGGCCTCAGCGGGCCAGGGGATAGCGCCGCCCGCGCCACCGCGGGCCGATGCCCCGCATCCGCTCCAGGGAGCCCCGCGCGGCGGCGCCGCTCAGCACCAGCATCCCCACCGGCAGGGTCGGCGCGTAGCGCGCGGGCGTCGGGACGGCCCAGTTGGCGAGGCGCTGGAGGGTCATCAGCGCGCCGACCCCGCCGACGCCGATGGCCGTCAGGCCGGCGTCGCGCGAGCGCACGCCGCTCACCGCCGCCGCCACCGGCAGCACCGCGAGCGCGGCGACCGTCCCGGCGCTGGCGAGGCCCTTCGCCGCGCCGCCCGCAGCGGCGAACGAGGCGTTCTTGCTCCAGCCGTCC
>JAEMRL010000369.1:0-2383 GCA_016463385.1 Thermoleophilia bacterium | reverse complement strand
GTCCCAGACCTCGCGGGCGCCGTGGTACATCCGCAGCCGCGCGAGGCGGCCGGCGGGCACCGGCACCAGCAGCGCTCCGGCCCGCTTGACGGCCGCGGCGAGGCACACGTCGTCGACCATCCGGCCCCGGTTGGCCGCGTGCCCGCCGACCCGGTCGTAGAGCTCCCGGGGGAGCAGGATGTATCCGCCGGCGGCGATCGCGACCCGGCTGCGGGCCGAGCGGGCGAGCGGCCCCGGGGCCACGAACGTGGCGATCGCGGTGAGGGCGGCGGGCATCACGGCGCGCTCCACCGTGCCGACGCAGTCGATCGTCGGCAGCAGCGTGAGGCCCCCGCGGCCGAGCCGGCGCGCCATCGCGAGGGTGCGCCCGAGGGAGTCGGGGGAGTGGACGACGTCACCATCGGTGAACAGCAGCCACTCGCCCCGGGCCCGCTCGACGCCCTGGTGGCAGGCCCACGGCTTGCCGACCCAGCCCTCGGGCAGCGGGGCCCCGGTGATCACGGTGACCCGCCGGTCGTCTCCGGCCGCCTCGCGCGCGGCCGCCCCCGTCCCGTCGGCCGACTGGTCGTCGACGACGATCACCTCGACGTTGTCGTACTCGAGCGCGCGCAGGCTGCGGACGGCGGCGCCGATGCCGCGCGCCTCGTCGCGCGCGGGCACGATCACGCTCACCAGCGGGCCGGGCCGCTCGGGCGGCTCGAGGTCGGCCCGCGGGGCGACGCGCCGCTCGTGCACGGCGAGGGCGGCGGCGCCGGTCCAGAGGGCCGCGGCGACACCGGCGGTGAGGCGGACGTCGTCGCGCACGCCGCGAGGCTAACGAAGACGCGAGAGACTGGGACGGTGTGCGTCACCGGAATCGTCCTCGCGGCCGGCCGCGGCAGTCGCATGGGGGCCCCGAAGCAGCTCGTCCCCCTGGGCGGCCGGCCGCTGCTGCAGCACGTCGTCGACGCGGCCGCCGCCGAGCTCGACGACGTGATCCTGGTGCTCGGCCACGAGGCGGAGGCGGTGGTCGCCGCCCTCACGCTGCCGGAGGCGGTGCGGGTCGTCGTCAACCCGGACCATGCCGAGGGCCAGTCGACGTCGCTGCGGGCGGGGCTCGACCACGTCCCCGAGGCCGCCCGCGCCGTCGTCGTGCTGCTCGGCGACCAGCCCGAGATCCGCACCGACGCGATCCGGGCGCTGGTGGCCGCGCAGGCGACCAGCGACGCCCCGATCCTGCGCGCCGCATACCGCGGCCGGGCGTCGCACCCGGTGGTGCTCGCGCGATCGGTGTGGCCCGCGGCCGGGGCCCTGCGCGGCGACGCCGGCGCGCGCGCGCTCATCTCCGCGCACGCCGGCCGCGTGGAGCTGGTGGAGGTCGGCGGCGACCCGCCCGAGGACATCGACACCCCCGAGGACCTCGCGCGGCTGCTCTCGCGGCGCGGCCCCACGCCGGAGTAGATTCGCCGTCACGGCCGCGCGCTCGGGCGCGGCGCCGGCGCGCCGACGGGGTGGGACGGTGGAACGCTCCGAGATCGACTCCCTCATCGCAGCGGCGGTCCTGTCGCCGGAGAACCTCCCCCTGCGACGGCACGTGGCCGTGGCGCTGATCCGCGCCGGGTTCCCCGACGAGGCCGAGTCCCATGTCAGCGCGGCGCTCGCGCTCGCGCCCGGGGATCCCGAGCTGACGGCCGCCATGAGCGAGCTGTTGCGGGGCAGGTCGTCGATCGCGCTCGAGCACCTCCTCGGCCTCGCCGCGCCGGCCGACACCGCGCCCGTGGACATCCCCTCCGACGAGCGACTGCCCGCGGAGATGCCGCGCGTCGTGCTGGACGACGTCGCGGGCATGGAGCAGGCCAAGGAGGAGTTCCGGCTGCGGATCGTCGCCCCGTTCACCCACCCCGAGCTCCACGCCGCCTACGGGCGGCGCTCGGGCGGCGGCGTCCTCCTCTACGGTCCGCCGGGATGCGGCAAGACGCTCCTCGCGCGCGCGGCCGCGGGCGAGGTCGGCGCCCGCTTCATCGCGGTCGGGATCGACGAGGTGCTCGACATGTGGGTCGGGGCGAGCGAGCGGAACCTGCACGAGCTCTTCGACCAGGCCCGCCGGATGGCGCCGAGCGTCCTCTTCTTCGACGAGGTGGACGCCCTCGGTCCCCGGCGCGGCGACCTGCGGGCGGCCTCGGGTGTGCGCCCGCTGGTGAACCAGTTCCTCGCGGAGCTGGACGGCGTCGCCAGCTCGAACGAGGGAGTGCTCGTGATGGCCGCCTCCAACGCGCCGTGGTACCTCGACGCGGCGTTCCGCCGCCCGGGGCGCTTCGACCGGCTCATCTTCGTCCCTCCCCCCGACCCCGCCGCGCGCGAGCTGATCCTCGCCTCGGCCCTCGCCGGCCGCCCCTGCGAGGCC
>JAEMRL010000368.1 GCA_016463385.1 Thermoleophilia bacterium | reverse complement strand
GAGCGGGCGAGGGGATCGTCCTGCAGCTCGACCGCGACCTGCGGCACGTGCGGGCCAGCGAGGCCGCGCTCGCGCTGGTCGGGTTGCCCGCCGAGGCGCTGGTGGGGCGGACCTCCGGTGAGGCCGGGCTGCCGCGCGAGGTGGTCGATCCCCTCGAGCGCGAGCTGCGGGCCACCGTGGCCGCCGGGTCCGAGCGGCAGATCGAGCTGGAGATGCCGACCAGCGACGGCCTGCGCTGGCTGCACCTGCGGCTGGTGCCCTCCGACGCGGAGGAGGGGACGCCCGGCTGCGTCACCGTCATGGCCACCGACATCACGGCCCGCAAGCACGCCGAGCTGCGCCTCAGCGCGGGCGGGGCCGCCTTCCGCGCCCTCGTCGAGGACTCCCCCGACCCGATCGCCCTGATCGACGCCGACCTGCGCATCACCTTCGTGAACGACGCGCTCGTACGGGCGGCCGGGCGGCGCGCGTCGGCGATCCTCGGCCGCACGATCGCCGAGACCGGCCTCGCCGCGGACATCGCGGCGCGCTGGGAGGACGCCGTGCGCACCGTGCTCGCCACCGGCGAGCGCCTCGCGATCGACTTCCGCTTCACCACGCCCGAGGGGCCGCGCTGGTTCAGCGCCCGCCTGCTGCCCGAGCAGGAGGCCGGCCGGCGCGGCGAGCGGGTGATCCTCGCCTGCACCGACGTCACCGACCGGGTCAACCGCGAGGCCGAGCAGGCCGCCCTGCGGCGGGTGGCCACCGTGGTGGCGCGCGAGGCCGTCCTCGAGGAGATCGGCCGGGTCGTCGCCCAGGAGGCGGCCCTGTTGCTGAACGCCAGCGGCAGCGCCGTCTACCGCTTCGAGTCGGAGGACCGGGCCACCTGCGTCGCGGCCCATCCCCCGGCCGCCCCGGGCTCGGGGGTGACCACGGCCATCACCCTCACCCCCTCCACGGCGACCGGCCGCACGGCCCGCACCGGGGAGGCCACCTGCATCGAGGACTACCGCGCCGCGCCGGTCGATGAGTCGGTGCGCGAGGTGCTCGCCGCGGGCCTGCGCAGCGGCATCGCCTCGCCCCTGTGGACGCGCGGGCGGCTGTGGGGGGCCCTGACCGCCGGGTCGTCGCGCGCGCACGCCTTCGGGCCGGCCGAGGAGCGGCGCCTGGCCGCCTTCGCCGAGCTGGCGGCGATCGCCGTGGCCAACGCGGAGACCCGCGAGGAGCTGGACCGCCTGGCCGACACCGATCCGCTCACCGGCCTCGCCAACCGGCGCGCCCTGACGGCCCGCCTGAACGGCGAGGTCGAGCGGGCGCGGCGCCACGGCCACGCGCTCTCGCTGGCGATCCTCGACCTCGACGACTTCAAGATGATCAACGACACCCTCGGTCACCAGACCGGCGACGCCGTGCTCGCCGAGGTGGGGCGCCGCCTGACGGCCACGTGCCGCGCCGGCGAGCTGGTGGCGCGGATGGGCGGCGAGGAGTTCGCCTGGATCCTGCCCCTGTCGGACGCGGAGGCCAGCGTGGTGGCGGTCGAGCGGGCCCGTGCCGGGATCGCCCGCATCGACGTCGAGGGCGCCTCGGGCATCACCTGCTCGGCGGGGATCTGCGACCTCTCCGTGGCCGGTGACGTCGATGCGCTGCTGCGGCGCGCCGACCGCGCGCTGTACGTCGCCAAGGGCGCGGGGCGCGACCGCGTGGAGATCGCCCGCTGAGGCCCGCGGCGCCCCGCGAGGGGCCGCCGGGACAGAGGCCATTGTGAGGCGGCGAAGGGAGCGGGTACCCTCCGCGGGTGTCCACCCGTCCCTCGGAGCGCGCGCGCCCGTCGCGCGGCGGCGAGCTGCCGGACCTGCGGGGCGGGCCGCGCCCGCCGCGCGAGCCCGTGCGCCGCACGCGCCGTCGCTGGCCGAAGTACGTCGCCGCCGGCGTCGGCGCGCTGGTCTTCGGCTTCCTGAGCGGCTTCGCGCTCCGGGGCTCGGGCCCGCAGCTCGCCGTCACCGGTCCACCCGCCGACGCCCACCTGGGTGAGCAGGCCACCGAGGACCTGCGCTTCCGCCTCAGCTCCGACCTGCCGAGCCTGATGGAATCGGCGACGCTCGAGTACGACGGCGGCGACGTGCTCGACCAGGCCTTCGTCGGCGACGGCGTGCTCACCTACCGCCCCCGCGACCTCGAGGAGGGCGTCCACACCCTGCGCTTCTCGATGCACCAGCCGTTCGTGCCGTGGCCGGTGCGCCGCTCGTGGACCTTCACGGTCGACCACACCAAGCCGCAGGTGGAGATCACCGGCCCCGACCTGCCGGCCGTGCGCAACGCGCCCGTCACGCTCACCGGGCGCGTCAACGAGCCCGCCACGGTGACGGTGGACGACGCGCCGGTCGAGGTGGCCGGCGACGGCACCTTCGCGCTCACGTTCGATGAGCCGCCCGCCTCGGCCGTGACGGTGCGCGCGGTCGACCGCGCCGGCAACTCGCGCGGCGTGCGGACGAAGATCCCCCTGGCGCCCCGCATCCCGGCCCAGCCGACGCGCGCCGTCCACATGACGGCGATCTCGTGGGAGACCCCCTCGCTCCGCGAGCCGGTGCTCGCGATGCTGCGCGCGGGCGAGATCAACACGATCCAGCTCGACCTCAAGGACGAGTCGGGCGTGGTCGGCTACGACTCGAAGGTGCCGCTGGCCAACCAGATCGGCGCGGTGGATCCCAGCTACAAGCTCGAGGAGGCCGTCCGGCAGATCCACGAGCTGGGCGGACGCGTCGTGGGCCGCGTCGTCGCGTTCCGCGACCCCATCCTGGCGAAGTACGCGTGGGAGAACGGGAACCGCCACCAGGTGATCCAGTCGCCCGGCGGGGGCCTGTACGCGCAGTACGGCGGCTTCACCAACTTCTCCGACCCGGTCGTGCGGAAGTACAACATCGACATCGCGTTCGAAGCCGCCGCGGCCGGTGTGGACGACATCCTCTACGACTACATCCGCCGCCCGGACGGGCCCCTGGAGACGA
>JAEMRL010000367.1 GCA_016463385.1 Thermoleophilia bacterium | reverse complement strand
GGCAGGCTCCAGGCGCCCGCGGCGGCCGCGCGCGCGGCGTACGCGGCGAAGTCCCCCGCCTCGCGCCCGAGCGCGTCGCGCACCCCGCCGGCGGGCCGTGCGTTGCGGCCGTCGAGCACCTCGGTGAACAGGAAGGCCACCAGCGCCACCGCGGCGGGCGGCTCCCCCATCCCGGCGAGAGCGGCGGTGAAGGCGTCGAGCGTCACGCTGGTGAAGCGCACCTCGCGCCCGGACGCCCGCCCGATCTCCGCGACCGCCTCGGCGAACGTGATCGCCCGCGGCCCCGTGACCTCGTACACCCGCCCGGCGTGCCCGTCGCCGGTCAGCGCCGCCACGGCGACGTCGGCGATGTCCTCGACGTCGACGAACGGCTCCACCATCCCCTCCACCGGGAGGGCGACCTCGCCCGAGAGCACGGCGTCCCGCAGGAAGCCCTCGGAGAAGTTCTGGCTGAACCAGCTCGCGCGGACCACGGTCCAGGGGACGCCCGCGGCGGCGAGCTCGCGCTCGGCGCGCTGGGCCTCCTCCTCACCACGGCCGGACAGCAGCACCAGCCGGCCCACACCCGCCTGCGCCGCCTGCCGGGCGAAGGCGCCGACGATCTCGGGCGCCCCCGGGACGGCGAGGTCGGGGAAGAACGAGACATAGGCGGCATCCACCCCCTCGAGCGCGGCGCCCCAGGTGCCCGGGTCGTACCAGTCGAAGGGGGGCCGCCCGGCGCGCGAGCCCGCCCGCACCGCCGCCCCGCGCTCCTGCAGCCGCGCCGCCACGCGCCGCCCCGTCTTGCCGTTCGCGCCGAGCACCAGGGTCATCCCGTCCATGTCGTCCTCCTCGTCCACGGTTTCCATGAGGACGATTCAAGGCGGTCTGAGCGAGAGCATCCATGGCTCACAGGCTCTGATGCATACGCGATCGTCTACGATGGCTCGATGGACGCGGTCGCCGGACTCCTCGACGGGCCCCGTGCGCGTGGCGCGTTCCTGCTGCGCTCGACGATGGACCCGCCCTGGTCGATCCGGATCGAGGACGAGGCGCCGCTCACCGTGGTGGCCCTGGTGCGCGGCGAGGCCTGGGTGGTGCCCGACGGCGGCGGCGACCCGATCCGGTTCGGGCCCGGTGACGTGGCGGTGGTCCGGGGACCCGGCCACTACGTCGTCGCCGACGACCCGGCGACCCCGCCGCAGGCCGTGATCGGCCCCGGTCAGGCCTGCGCGACGCCCGACGGCAGGCCGCTGGAGCTGATGAGGCAGCTCGGCGTCCGCACCTGGGGCAACAGCGCCTCAGGCGCGACCGTGATGCTGACCGGCACCTACGCGCTCGAGGGCGAGGTGAGCGGGCGGGTGCTGCGCGCCCTCCCAGGTCTCATCCACCTGCCGCCGGAGGCCTGGGACTGCCCGCTGGTGCCGCTGCTCGCCGACGAGATCGTCCGGGACGCGCCCGGCCAGGAGGCGGTGCTCGACCGCCTGCTCGACCTCCTGCTGATCGCCGTGCTGCGCGCCTGGTTCGCCCGGCCCGACAGCGATGCGCCCGCCTGGTACCGCGCCGACGCCGACCCGGTCGTGGGGCCCGCCCTCCGCCTGATGCACGACAGCCCCGAGCGCCCCTGGACCGTGGCCTCCCTGGCGCGGGCGGCCGGGGCCTCGCGCGCCGCCCTCGCGCGGCGCTTCACCGAGCTGGTCGGCGAGCCGCCGATGACCTTCCTCACCGCCTGGCGGATCGCCCTGGCGGCCGACCTGATCCGCGAGCCCGGCGCGACGGTCGGATCGGTGGCGCCGCAGGTGGGGTACGGCAGCGCGTTCGCCCTCAGCGCGGCCTTCAAGCGCGTGCGCGGCGTGAGCCCGCAGCAGTACCGCACGTCGGCGACATGAGCGGCGCCGGGCCCCGCGCGTCGCTGCTCTACGACGCCGACTGCGGCTTCTGCCGCTGGTGCGTGGCGCGCGTCCTCACCTGGGACCGGCGGCGCGCCCTGCGCCCCGTGCCGATCCAGGGCCCCGAGGGCGAGGCGCTGCTCGCGGGCCTCGGCGAGGCCGCCCGGATGGACTCGTGGCACCTCGTGGACGAGGACGGGCGGCGGACCTCGGCGGGCGCCGCGGTCGCGCCGCTCGCGCGGATGCTGCCGGGCGGGGCGCCGGTCGCCCGGGTGGCCGACCGCTTCCCACAGGCCGTGGAGCGGAGCTACCGCGCAGTGGTGCGCCGGCGGGGGCTCCTCGGGCGCCTGATCACCGGGGGCGCCGCGCGGCGCGCCCGGAGACGCATCGCCGCGCGCGCCTGAGCTACCGGCTCACTCCATCACGCGGAGTGTGTCGGGGATGTCCATCCGGCGGATGCGGCGAGTCAGGAAGAGCGGCGCGGCGGCGACGGCGACCACGCCCACCGCGGCGGCGATCGCCAGCGTCGCCGGCGCGAGATGCCGCGCGATGCCGATGTCGGGCACGGTGGTCCGGGCGAGCGAGGCGAGCATCGCGTCGAGGAAGAGCACGCCGGCCGCGACGCCCACCGCGGTCGCGAGGAGGCCCACGATCACGCCCTCCCGCACGGCCACGCTCATGATCGCGCGGACGGGGAGCCCGAAGGCCCGCATCGTGGCGTGCTCGCGGCGGCGCTCCTCCACGGAGATCCGGCTGGCGTTGAAGGCGATCAGCAGGGCGAGGGCGAGCACGGCGGCGGCCGCGATGAACAGGAAGCCGGTGAACTGCTCGAGCGCGGCGTCGAAGCCCTCGCTGATGCGGCCGACCGCCTGGCTGAGGGTGACGCCCTCGAGCGTGAAGACCTCGCGCTGCAGGTCCGCCGGGCTCGCGCCGGCGGCCGGGTACGCGTCGAGGATGTTGGTCGCGCCCGCCAGGCCGAACCTCACCGACTGGCCGAGGTCGAGGTAGGCGAAGGCCCGCAGGGGGTTGGCGTGGATGGCCGAGACCGTCAGGCGCGACTCGACCAGCGCGAACGAGCCGTCCTCCCGGCGGAGGGGGTGGCGCACGGTGATGGCGTCACCGGGCG
>JAEMRL010000366.1:2552-3004 GCA_016463385.1 Thermoleophilia bacterium | reverse complement strand
GCTCCCCACGCTTTCGCGTCTCAGCGTCAGTACCGTTCCAGAGAGCCGCCTTCGCCACCGGTGTTCTTCCTAATATCTGCGCATTTCACCGCTACACTAGGAATTCCGCTCTCCCCTCCCGGACTCAAGCTTGACAGTATCCAGTGCAGGCTTGGGGTTAAGCCCCAAGATTTCACACCAGACTTATCAAGCCGCCTACACGCGCTTTACGCCCAATGATTCCGGACAACGCTCGCCCCCTACGTATTACCGCGGCTGCTGGCACGTAGTTAGCCGGGGCTTCTTCTGGGGGTACCGTCACCCCGTAGGCTATTAACCTCGGAAGCTTCGTCCCCCCTGAAAGTGGTTTACAACCCGAAAGCCGTCTTCCCACACGCGGCGTTGCTGCGTCAGGCTTCCGCCCATTGCGCAAGATTCCCCACTGCTGCCTCCCGTAGGAGTCTGGGCCGTGT
>JAEMRL010000366.1:0-2542 GCA_016463385.1 Thermoleophilia bacterium | reverse complement strand
CATGTGTTAAGCACGCCGCCAGCGTTCGTCCTGAGCCAGGATCAAACTCTCCATGAAGAAACTACTGCGGGCACTCCCTCACCGCCGTACAGGCCGGCTCGTCGGTGCACGCAAGTTCGGAGATTGCCGTCGCTCCGAAGAGCTAGGCGATCCGAGCTTTTTTGTCATTCCGTCCGGTGCGGCTCACGCCGTACCGTCAGGTCAGACGGGGTTCGTGCAAACCTGGCCATCGTGATCGATGGAGCTCGCGCTCCATGATCCAGATGCATGCTGTTCAGTTTTCAAGGATCGAGACGCCTGCATACGCAGCCGTCGGATCGGACCGATTTCCATCTTCGCGGCCTCCGTTCCTCCGGAGGCTCCCAGCGCGGGCGCATAGCGCGCCTCTTACGCGGGCGTCTCCATTGGATGAAGGTCGAAGAGGTGGAGTCTCAATCGGTTCCTTTTCCATGCTGGTGGGACCGTTGCCCCCCCAGCGGTCTTGGGAGTATAGCCACCGCCAAAGGCGAGTCAAGCGCCTCGTGGCCGGATTCGGAGGCCCAGCGCCGGCGGGGGTCAGGCCCCGGCGGTAAGGCGTGCAAAACGGCGCTTTCCCGCCTTGAGGACCTTCCCCGCGAGGTCCGCGGACTCGATGTCGAGTGCCGTCACGGGGCTGCCGTCGAGGCTCACGCCACCCGAGGCGATCAGGCGTCGGGCCTCGCTGCGGGAGGCGATCCCGAGGGAATCGACGAGGAGAGCCGGAAGGTGCACGAGGCCCGCGGGCACGGGCACGCTCGGCATCTCGTCGGGCACCCCGCGGTCGCGGACGATCCGGTTGAAGTGGTCCTCGGCGGCGGCGCCCGCACCCGGGCCGTGAAAGCGCTCGGCGATCAGGGCCGCGAGGCGTCGCTTGTCCTGCCCGGGATGCCCGCCCGGAGGCGGCGCGTCGGGCGCGAGCAGGCGGTACCACTCGGGCAGGACCTCGTCCGGGATCCGCATCGTGCGGCCGAACTGCTCCTCGGGCGGATCCGCCACCCCGACGTGGTTGGCGAGCGACTTGCTCATCTTCTGGACGCCATCGACCCCCGGGAGGATCGGCATGGTCATCACCACCTGGGAGGGCTGCCCGAAGGCGGCCTGGATCTCCCGCGCCAGCATCAGGTTGAAGAGCTGGTCCGTGCCGCCCAGCTCGACATCGGCCTCGACCATCACCGAGTCGTAGGCCTGCATCAGCGGGTAGAGGAGCTCGAGGACCGACACCGGCCGATCGGCGCCCATGCGCTCGGCGAAGTCGTTGCGGCGCAGCAGCTGGTTGACGGTGGCCGAGCCGGCCAGCGCGAACAGCCGCTCCATCCCCATCGTCGCGAACCACTCGCCGTTCGGCCGGATCTCGGTGCGCTCGGGGTCGAGGATGCGGAACGCCTGCTCGCGGTAGGTGGCCGCGTTGCGCTCGATGTCCTCGCCCTTCAGCACCGGCCGGGTGGACGTGCGCCCCGAGGGGTCGCCGACGCGTGCGGTCCAGTCGCCGATGATCAGAACGGCGAGGTGGCCGGCGTCCTGGAACTCGCGCAGCTTGCCGAGGACCACGGAGTGGCCGAGGTGGATGTCGGGCGCCGTCGGGTCGACGCCGAGCTTGACCCGCAGGGGACGCCCGAGGGCGAGCTTCTCGGCCAGCCCGCCGGGCGGCAGGCAGTCGACCGCGCGGGCGGCGAGTGCCTCGGCGGCGGCGCTCACGCGGCGCGGAAGGGCTTCGACAGGTACGGGGAGCCGGCCAGGCCGAAGCGCCAGGGGCGCTCGGTGGCGACGGAGATGCCGATGCGGGGGCCGGTGGCGATCTCCACCGGGCCGATCCGGCCGCTGAGCGCGACCCGGCCCCCCGGATCGAGCGCGTCGGCGCCGTCCAGGTGGCGGTCGATCGCCAGGGCCTCGGCCAGCCGGCCGGGGCCGGCGCACAGGAGCCGGTCGGTCACGCCGCGGCGCCGGTACCTCATGGTGAGGATGCCGTGGAGCGGGGCGATGGCCCGGATCAGCACGGCGGCCCCGCTGCCCTCGGGCTCGCAGACCAGGTTGGCGCACCAGTGGAGCCCGTAGGAGCGGTAGACGTAGAGATGGCCCGGAGGCCCGAACATCACCCGCGCGCGCCCGCGGGAACCGCGGAAGCTGTGGGAGGCCGGATCGTCGTCCTGATAGCGCTCGGTCTCGACGATCACGCCGCCCACGCCGTCGACGGTGAGGACGCAGCCGATCAGATCGGGCGCCACCTCGGCGACCGGGCGCGCGAAGAAGTCGCGGCCGAGGGCGACGGCGCGCTCGGTCACGGCCGTCACCATGCCGCGACCCGGGCCCGCGCCTGGGTCAGCTGATCGAGGACCGCCGCGCGGGCCGTGCCGCCGGGTGCCGCCTTGGCCTCCACCGACGCCTCGGCCGTGAGGGGCGGCAGGTCGATGCCGCCGAGGCCCGCGGCGGCGATCTCCTCGGGTCCGGCGTCCTCGAGGCCGACGCCCGCCGCCAGGCAGGCGCGCACGAGCTGCCCGACGGCCTCGTGCGCCCGCCGGAACGGCCA
>JAEMRL010000028.1 GCA_016463385.1 Thermoleophilia bacterium | reverse complement strand
GCCACGGCGGCGGGGCCCCAGCTGCGCGACGACTCCGCGTCCATCTGAGGCGCCGCGGGACCGGGGGAAGGCTCGCCCGCTGATCGCGGGCGAGCCTGTGACGCCGTGCGTCCCCGGGTGAGCGGGTCCCGGGCTAGCCCATCCCCACGGCCTGCGAGACCTGCAGCTTCTTGCCCTCGGTCTTGAGCGCCGGAGCGACCATGACCTCGCACTTCTGGAAGCTGTGGATCGAGTCGTACCCGCAGGTGGCCATTGCGCTGCGCAGGCCGCCCACCAGGTTGAGCGTGCCGTCGTTCTCGTGCGCCGGGCCGGTGAGGATCTCCTCGAGCGTGCCGATCGTGGTCGTCTTGACCCGGGTTCCGCGCGGCAGTGAGGGATGGAAGGTCGCCATGCCCCAGTGGTAGCCGCGGCCGGGCGCCTCGGCCGCCTTGGCGAACGGGGAGCCGATCATGCAGGCGTCGGCGCCGCAGGCGATCGCCTTGGCGAGGTCGCCGGCGTAGGCCATGCCGCCGTCGGCGATCACGTTCACGTACTGACCGGTCTCCATCAGGTGCTGCATCCGGGCGCCCGCCGCGTCGGCGATGGCCGTCGCCTGGGGCACGCCCACGCCGATCACCTGACGGGTGGTGCAGGCCGCGCCCGGGCCGACGCCGACCAGCACGCCGACCGCTCCGGTGCGCATGAGGTGCAGGGCCGTGTGGTACGAGGCGCATCCGCCGACGATCACCGGGACCGGGAGCTCCGCGATGAAGCGCTTCAGGTTGAGCGGCTCGGCCACCGAGGAGACGTGCTCGGCCGAGACGACGGTGCCCTGGATCACCAGGATGTCGAGGCCGGCCTCGATGGCGATGTCGACGTAGTCGGTGACCCGCTGCGGCGTCAGCGAGCCCGCGACGGTCACGCCCTGGGCCTTGACCTCCTTGATCCGCTGCGCGATCAGCTCGGGCTTGATCGGCTCCTGGTAGATCTCCTGGAGGCCCCGCGTGGCCTCGGCGGGAGGCATCTTCGAGATGCGCTCCAGCTCGGCGTCAGCCTCCTCGTAGCGGGTCTGGATGCCCTCGAGGTTGAGGACGGCCAGGCCGCCGATCTTCCCGATGATGCCCGCGGTGCGGGTGTCGACCACCCCGTCCATCGCCGACGCCAGGAGCGGCAGCTCGAACGTGTGCCCGTCGAGCTTCCACGTGAGATCGACGTCCTCGGGATCGCGCGTCCGCCTGCTCGGCACGATCGCGATCTCGTCCAGCCCGTACGCGCGCCGCCCCTTCTTGCCCCGCCCGATCTCGATCTCCACTCAGCGCCCCCCGCCACGTCTGCCCGAACGGCCCCTCAGGACGGGAAAACCCAGGCTCGGCGTCGTCGCCGGACCTGGGTCGGTCGTGCCTTCGGATGTCGATCGGTGCCCATGAGAAATGATCCTGGGATCCTAGCGTCGGGGTCGGCCGCCCGTCTCCTGCCCGGCGCGTGAGAATCCGCTCAATCGGCCACCACCTCGACGCGCCGCATGAGCGACTCGACGTCGGACGGATCGAACACGCCGGCGCCGAAGCGCTGCGTGTTGGCGGCGCCGCAGGCCACCGCCAGCGACAGCGCCGCCTCGGGCGGCTGGTGCCCGTAGAGCGCCGACAGATAGCCGGCGAGCAGGGCGTCCCCGGAGCCGACGGTGGAGACCACGTCGGTGCGCCGCGGCAGGCGCGCCCGGTAGGTGCGGTGCTGCTTGGCGCCCTCGGGGCGGATGCGCGCCACGCAGCCGTCCTCGTGGTGGATGATCGCGCTGGCGGCGCCCATCTGGATGATCATCTCGGCGGCGGCGGCGATGTCGTCCTCGTCGCCGAACTCGTGGCCGACGATCTCCTCGGCCTCGCGGACGTTCGGGCTGACGACGCTCGGCTCGGCCGAGAGGGCCGACCGCAGCGCGGGGCCCGAGGCGTCCACCGCGGTGATCATCTTCTCGCGGCGCAGCTCGCGCAGCAGCCGCTCGTAGTAGTCGACGGGCACGTCGCGCGGCAGCGAGCCGGCCAGCACGAAGACGTCGGCGCCCTTGGAGAGGTAGCGGATCTTGTCGAGCAGCACGTCGAGCTCGGCCTTGTCGACCGAGGGGCCCCACTCGTTGATCTCGGTCTGCTGGTTGTTGGTGGGGTCGATGACGGCGGTGCTCGTGCGCGACTCCCCCGAGATCCGGACGAAGTCGTTGAGGATGCCCTCGGCCGTCAGTTCCTCGATGATGTACGTGCCGGCCCGGCCGCCCGCGAGGCCGGTGGCGATGACCGGCTGGCCGAGCGACTTCAGGGCGCGCGCGACGTTGACGCCCTTGCCGCCCGGAAGGCGCAGGGAGGCGTCGGCGCGGTGGCGTGCGCCGAGCTGGAAGTTCGGCACCCGCACGGTGCGGTCGAGGGCGGCGTTGAGCGTGACGGTGACGATCACGGGAACAGGTTCCCCACTCCGGAGCGGACATGGTCCCAGAGACCCGGGCCGTCCTCGCCGCGGGTCGCGACGAGGTCGCGGCGGCCGAGCACGTGGTCGCCCTGGCTCAGCGTCACGGTGCCGAGTACCTGGCCGGCCGCGACCGGCCCGCGCACCTCCGCCGGGGCGACGAGCGTCTGGGTGATCGGCACGCCGAGCCGCACCGGGGCGTTCAGAGGGGTGACCGCGCGGTAGGGCACCTCCACGCCGGGGCGCCCGTCGACGGGCACGCGGCCGAGCTCGGTCGCCCCGTCGGAGACGGTGGCCGATGCGTACTGCGCGAAGCCCCAGTCGAGGAGCCGCTTGGCGTCGCGCGCCCGCGCCTCCGAGCTCGGGGAGCCGATGATGGCCGCCTGGAGCTGCACCCCGAGGCGCGGCCGCCGGGCGCGGGCCATCAGCGAGTAGCCGGCCCCGTCGGTCATACCGGTCTTGATGCCGTCGGCATCGGGATCGATGTCGAGCAGGGCGTTCTCCGACTCGTAGAAGCGGGTGCCCTCGCCGAAGGGACCGGGTATGCGGGCCGTGCGCGAGCCGACGATCCCCCGCAGGACGGGGTCGCGCATCGCGACGATGCCGAGGCGCACCATGTCGCGGACCGTGGAGTGGTGCCCCGGCTCGTCGAGGCCGTGCGGGTTGGCGTAGCGGGTGCCGGTGAGGCCGATCGCCGCGGCGCGCTCGTTCATCAGCGCCACGAACGCCTCCTGCGAGCCGGCCACCCCCTGGGCGAGCGCGATGGCCGCGTCGTTGCCGCTCGGCACGAGCAGCGCCGTCAGCAGATCGCGCACGGTCAGGGTCTCCCCCGCCCGGAGGAAGCCGGTCGAGCCGCCGATCGCCTCGGCCGCCGGGGGCACGGTGACCCGGTCGTCGAGCTCGGCACCGTCGAGGGCGACGAGGGCGGTCATGATCTTGGTGGTGCTGGCCATCGGGAGCTTCCGATCGGGTGCGCGCTGCGCGAGCGTCTCGCCGGTCGCCGGGTCGACGAGGATATAGGCCGCCGCGTCGACCGTCGGGGGCGCCGCCCACGCGACCGGGAACGGGATCACCGAGGCCAGCACGGCGAGGAACGCGAGTGCCCGGAGGCGCAGCACTCGGTGACTCTACCCCCAGGGCGGTCGCATCGGTTGCGGAATGTGGTCCGGCCGCCCGGGTCGCCCGTACACCCCAGCGAACCCCCGCACCCGTCCGCCGGGAGGCCGCGTGATATCCGCCGCACCGCTTCCACCGGAACACACCGCGCTGCTCATGATCGACGCCCGCGAGGAGTACGTGGCGGCGGTCGGCTCGCCGGAGCTCCTGGACGGGCTGTCGGCGATGGCGATGGCCGCGGACCTGCTCAGGAGCGTCCGCGGCGCGGGGGCGCACGTGATCCACGTCCGGCACGTGCCCGGCGGGCACGGCGGGCCGCCCCTGCGGCCGGGGACGACCGCGATCGCGATCCGCCCGGAGGTCGAGCCCCTGCCCGGGGAGCCGGTCATCGCGACCCGCGCGGCCGGCGCGTTCGCCGGGACGCCGCTCTATCGGGAGCTGGCCGATCGCGACGTCGAGACGGTCATCATCGCCGGGCTGATGAGCGCCGACAGCTGCTCGGCGACCGCCTGCGAGGCGATCGAGCGCCGGCTGCGCACGGTGCTCTCCTCCGACGCCACCGCGGCGCGGAGCGGTGAGCCCGGGGAGCCGTCCGGCGTGCGCGACAGCGCGCTCGCGGTGCAGCGCCGCCGCGGGGCGGAGGTGCTCTCCTGCGAGAGCATCGCGACCCTGCTCGGCGCCGCCACGGCCTGACCGTCACAGATCTCGCCGTTCCTCCACGGGCGGCGGGACGGCCCCCGCGGGCGCCGGAGGTCCGGCCGGCAACCGCGGGGGCCGATGAGAACGGCCCCGGGGCTCAGCCGGCGAGCGAGTCCTCGTAGGTGCTCCACAGCGTCGCCCGCAGTTCCTCGGCGGCGCGTCGCGGGCTCTCGGCGAAGATGATCGCCCGGCTCGCGGCGACGAGCGCCCCGGCGGCGCGGCCGCCGAAGGCCGCGCCGAGGTCCTCCGCGCGGCCGCCCTGGGCACCGACGCCGGGGATCAGGAACGGCTGGTGGGGCATCAGCGCGCGCAGGGCGGCGATCCGCTCCGGGACGGTCGCCCCGACCACGGCGCCGAGCGCCGAGAGGCCCGAGCCGTCGACACCGGGCGCACCCCACTCGGCGACGCGGCGCGCCACCTCCTCGTGCCAGAGGCCGCCCGAGGCGAGCGGCAGGTCCTGGAAGTCGGCGGCGCCGGGGTTGGAGGTGCGGACAAGGGCGAACAGCCCGCGGGCGCCCGGCGCGGCGGCCTCGATGAAGGGGGCCACCGCGTCGCCGCCGAGCGAGGGGTTGATCGTCAGCGCGTCGATCGGCGCGCGCATGAAGGCGTCGGCGTAGGCGCGGCTGCTCACGTCCACGTCACCCCGCTTGGCGTCGGCGATCACCAGCAGGCCGGCCTCGGCGGCGGACGCGGCCACGCGCTCGAAGGCCTCCCACCCCGCGGTGCCGAAGCGCTCGAAGGACGCGAGCTGGAGCTTCGCCGCGACGCAGGCCGGGCCCGCGGCGGCGATCGCGCGCCGGCAGAAGGCGCGCGCGCCCTCGGCTCCGCCGGGCACGCGCCGGGGGTCCGGATCGAGCCCGAGCACGAGCTGACTCGCGCGCGCCTCGACCGCGGCCGAGAGCCGCGCGCCGAAGCCGTCCCCGGCCACGCCGGTCACAGGAGGATCGCCCGCCACGCGGGCAGCGTAAGGGTTGAGAGCAGGGTCGTGACGACCACGGCCCCCGCGAGCACGTCGGATCGCAGCCCGGAACGGGCTCCGATCACCAGCGACATCATCGCCGTGGGCATGGCGGCCATGATGACGACGGTGTTGAACACGTCGTCGGAGAAGCGCAGCGCGCCGGCCACGGCGACGCCGATCAGGGTGGCGACGCCGAGGCGCACCACGACGACGTAGGTCACCTCGCCCCAGAGCCGGCGCAGGCCGCGGAACTCGATCATCAGGCCGGCGTAGAGCATCGTCAGGGGCAGCGTGGCCGCGCCGAGGATCTCGAAGGGGCGCTCCACGAGGGCGGGCGGGTCGATGCCGGCGGCGTTTACCGCCAGGCCGGCGGCGAGCGCCCAGTTGGGCGGCAGCCGCGCGAACGCGAGCAGCCCCTCGGAGAACGACGGGCGGGGGGCGCTGTGGACGCGGCCGTAGGCCTCGGAGATCGCCACGGTCGAGGTCCAGGTGAGCACGCCGGTGCACAGCGAGTCGTACATCACGGCCGCCGGGAGGGAGAAGCCGCTACCCGACGCGGCGATCAGCGGCAGGCCGAAGAAGCCGGTGTTGCCGATGGCCGTCGCGACGATCATCGCCCCGGCACGGGGGCGCTCCATCCCCCACACGCGCACCGACAGCCACACGAGGCCGAGCAGGATGCCGTGGATCGCGAAGCCGGCCACGGGCACCAGCAGCAGCGATGCGTGCAGCTCGGCCCGCACCAGGATCAGGAAGATCAGGGGCGGCAGCGCCAGGTTGATGACCACCCGCACCAGCAGGGGTCCGTCCTCGCGCCGGATCACGCCGGCGCGACGGGCCGCGGCCCCCGCGAGGATGATCAGCAGCGCCCCGAAGGCGGTCTCGGTCATCCGGGGCTCACGGCCGCGAGGTTAGCGGAGCCCCGCGGCCGTGGTCCCCGCCGCCCCGCCGGGTCAGGCGGGGGGCTGCACCTCGCGCCAGTAGAAGGTCTCCCAGGAGCCCTCGAGGATCGGGTAGAAGGGCGGCCGCAGGCGCTGGAGCGTCTCGTCGTACTGGTAGGTGCGGTTGCTGTACATCGACGCGTAGCCGCCGTCGGCGGTGGTCTGGGAGCCGATGTAGGTCATGTCGTCGTGATTGCCCGTCGCGCTGCCCTGGTAGGTGCGCCACTGACCCGACTGGGCGAGCGAGGCGGCCCTCCACGTGAGCACGCGCGGGGCGTAGCGGGCGATGATCACCTCGTTGGCGGAGATCAGGCCGAGCACGTCGTCGCCCGAGGAGGCGTAGGTGATGTTGCCGCCGATGTAGACGTTGCCCTTGGTCGCGATGGTGACGCGTCCGTTGACGACCGAGGGGCGCGGGCCGACGGTGGAGCTGCAGGAGTCGGTCTTGGTGCTGCCGTCGGAGACGATCACCGACTGCTCGAAGTACATGGCGCCGTTGGCGGGCACGTTGACCGTCGCCGGGCAGCCGATCGTGTTGAGCGAGGACCCGATGTCGCCGCCCCCGGTGATCTTGTGGACGCGGGCGCGGCCGTCGGCGAGGAACTGCACCAGCCAGCCGTTGGCCGTCGGGTCGTTCCAGGCCGTGCCGCCGGCCTCGGCCGCGTCCTTGATGTCGAGCCGCGACTGGGTGAAGTGGCTGAAGTCGATCGGCGTCGGGAACTTGCTCTGGAACGAGGGCGTGGTCGCGGAGTCGTACGCGCCGCCGGTGAAGACCGACCCGGTCGGGTTGGAGCCCGGGCAGTTGAACGCGTTGCTCGAGCAGACCCAGTGCTGGGCGTATGCCGGCGCCTGCGCGACGCCCTGGTGGTTGATGTCGCCGGCCGAGTAGAGCTTGCCGGTCGTGGTCGCCGACGAGCCGTACTTGATGCTCGCGTTGGAGATCATCTGGAAGTCGGCGATCGAGGACGGGTGGATCTGGCTCTGGACCGAGCGGGTCACCGGGGAGGGGCTGTTGCGGCTCGCCTGGCCGGTGGCCTGGACCGTGACGAGGTCCGACCCGGGCTCCGGCGGGGTCACGCGCAGCGAGTAGGCGGCGGTGCCGAAGCGGGCGTCCTGGAGCTGGACCCAGCTCTGGGAGGGCCCGGCGTAGGTCCAGGGGACGCCGGGCGTCCATGCGGTGCCGGGCGCGTGCACGGCGCCGTAGGGGTCGATGCGCGGATCCTCCGCCAGGTCGATCCAGCGCTCGTAGTAGCGCGGGTCCTCGACCAGGCGCGAGATGTAGCGGTTGACGCCGGCGTCTGCCACCTGGAGGGCGATGTCGCCGCGGCCCTGACGCGCCGTCTGGGTGGTTGAGCTCCGGGCGAACGAGAGGCTCGCGAGCACGAGCAGCGCGAGGATGCCCGTCAGCGCGATCGTCACGATCAGGCTGGCGCCGTCCTGGGAGCCCCCGCGACGGGGGCGTCGGCTAGATCGTGATCGCATTGCGGAGTGAGACATCCGTGGTCAGCTCCAGCGTCGAGGCGGCATTGCCGGTCTTCTGGGCCACGATGAGCCGGATGGTCATCTGGGCCATGTCGCGCAGTTGGACCGCGTTCGGGGTCGCCGGCAGGGCGGTCCCGTCGCCCGCCGCGGCCGAGAAGGCCGCGGTGGCGCCGTTGGCGAGCTTCTCGATCAGCACCTCGGGCCTCACGTACGACCCGTAGGAGTAGGGGGCGACGGCGCCGACCGGTGCGGCGCTGTCGCGGATCAGCTGGTTGGCGACGATCGAGTAGCGGACCTTGTACGGGCGGGGGATCTTGGAGGTGGCGTCGCGGGAGGGATCGACGTACATCTCGACGCTCGTGGGACTGAGCGCGATGATCGGCGGGGTGAGCCCCCCGTTCGGGCTGATCGCCTGGCGCGACTCGCGCACGAACCGGTCGATGGCCGTGCGCCCGTCGGCCTGGGCGCGCGCCTGCGACTCGCTGGTGCGCGCCGAGTCGACGCCCGCGTAGAAGAAGCTGAACAGGGCGAGGGCGAAGATCGAGGAGAGGGCGATGCCCATCAGCAGCTCGATCAGGGTGAACCCGCCCTGGCGGTCGCGGAGGCGGCTCATGGGACCGAGTACGTCCGCAGCTGCCCGCCGACGGCGCTCACGACCTTGCCGGTGCTCCAGGTCGGGTTGCCGCCCGAGAACCCGACGGCGATGTAGGCCATGTAGTTGCCCGCCGCCAGCCCGGTGAAGTCGGCGTTGCCGAACGAGTTGGTGTTCTGCGAGGCGTCGTAGGTGCCGCTGAGCGCCTGCAGCCGGACCAGCTTGTTCGAGGAGCCGGCGCTGAGGCGGATCGTGCCGGTGGTCGGCGAGGGCACCAGGTACATCGTGAGCGGGGTGGTCTGGTTGAGGTTGACCGCGGCGAGGATCGAGCCCGCGCCGTAGCCGGCCCGCGCCGCCGAGACGACGTAGCTGGCGGTGCCCGAGGGCTCCAGGCAGAAGCGGGCGAAGCCGGCGGCGTCGGTGTCGCGGACGCGCGGGGCGATGTTGGCCTGGCCTCCCGAGACCTGCACCTGCGCCGATCCGATGACCGGGTTGCCCGCGGCGGTGCTGCGGACGGTCACATCGAGGTAGCCGCTCGGCACCCGCGCCAGCGAGAAGTCGAACACCTCCGTGGTGTTGTTCGGGTAGCCGGCAGGCACCGGTCGCGCGATGGTGCCCGAGGCGTAGCAGTCGGGCTGCGCGGTGACGGTGAAGTTGGACGCGCTCGGCGGGATCGCCTTCGACCCGATGGTCGAGAAGGTGAAGGCGCCCGTGTAGCCGGTCTGCGACTCGCTCAGGACGTCGGGGCCGGGCGTGCTGGCGACGACCTCGGTGCGCTCGCCGATCGGCAGGCCCGTCGCCGAGTCGCGGACGTTCACCTGGATCGTGGCCTTCTTGAAGACCTTGAGCGTGGTCGTCCAGGTCTGCGCGGCCGTCAGGTGCTGCTGGGCGAGGGCCGGGACGTTGTCCGGGTGCGTGACCCAGGGGTCCGTGAGCCCGACCGTCAGGCGGTACTTGTACTTGGGGTCGGCCACCGGGATGGCGCTCGGCTCCAGGCCGGCGAACACGACCTTGCCGTCGGCGCCGGTGGTGCGCGTCTGGGTGGGCGAGGTGCTGAGGTCGGCGGTCACCGGGGCGCCGGCGACCGGCTGGTCGGTGAGCGCGTCGATGACGGTGACGATGATCGTGGACTTGCCGGAGATCGCGCCGATCGCCGGCGGCGCCACGAGCGTCGTCTGCGAGTAGGCGCGGGCCCGGGCGGCCTGCGGGGTCACCGTGACGGTGACCTTCTTGTAGTTCACGTAGGTCTGGGGCTGGCCGAGGGCCGGGTCGTCGACGTAGACCACGTCCGTGTCGATCCGGTAGGTGACCGACCCGACGACCTGGTTCCGCGTGGCGGCGATCGTGCCCGGCGGGCTGCCGCCCACGATGCCGACGTCGTCATAGGTCATGCGATGGGCCCGGTCGAGCTCGGCCGACGCCAGCTTGGTCGCGGTCGTCTCCACCTTCGAGGTGCCGAGCGAGGCGCTGGTCTGCGCGAGGCCCTGGGCGATGCCGCCCGCGACGATGGCGAGGATGACGATCCCTATGAGGATCTCGATGTACGAGAACCCTGCCTGCGATCCCCTCCGTGAGCTCACGCGGCCCTTCCTCTCATCGTGCGCCGACGCTCCCCCGGCGGCCGTCGGCAACGGCACCGCACAGGGGGGGCATCCCTCCTATCGGCCGGCGGGTCGCAGGGCTTGACGTCCTGCCGCCGCTAGGATCGGGGGGTGACCGTCGGCGAACCCCTCCCGACCACCGCGGCCGCCGGTCCGGGGACCGTCCGGGAGCCCGGGTGGGGCGAGCCCGGCGAGCCGCGCTACAAGCCGATCGAGAGCTACGGGCTGATCGGGGATCTGCGGACCGCGGCCCTGGTGGGCCGCGACGGGGCGATCGACTGGTTCTGCCCGGGCCGGTTCGACGCGCCGAGCCTCTTCGCCGCGATCCTCGACGCCGGCATCGGGGGCAGCTTCCGGGTCGCCCCCGAGATCCCGTGCCCGAGCAAGCAGCTCTACCTGCCGGACACGGCGATCCTGCTGACGCGGTTCTTCTCGCACGAGGGCGTCGCCGAGGTGACCGACTTCATGCCGGTCGGCCTGGAGCCCTGCGCGATCGTGCGCCGCGTCGACGTGGTTCGCGGGTCGGTCGGCTTCCGGATGGCATGCCGGCCGGGCTTCGACTACGCCCGCAGCAGCCATCGCGTCACGGCCGACGATCCGCGCGTGGCCCGCTTCACGGCCGAGGACGGCAAGTGCACCGAGCTCGCGTCGAGCCTGCCGCTCACGATCGACGGGGCGGCCGCCACGGCGCGCTTCCGCCTGGATGCCGGCCAGGGGGCGTGGTTCGTGATCCAGCCCGCCGGCGCAGGCCTGCGCTGGGAGGGCGACCGGGTCGCCGAGACCCTGAACGCCACCCGCGACTTCTGGCGCTCGTGGCTGTCGCAGTCGCACTACGACGGCCGCTGGCGGGAGATGGTGAGCCGGTCGGCGATCACGCTGAAGCTCTGCACCTACGCGCCCACCGGCGCGATGGTGGCCTCCCCCACCTGCAGCCTGCCCGAGGCGATCGGCGGCGGGCGCAACTGGGACTACCGCTACGCGTGGCTCCGCGACTCGGCCTTCACCGCCTTCGCGTTCCAGCGCCTCGGCTTCTACGACGAGGCCCAGCAGTTCGCCCGGTGGCTGGAGGAGCGCTGCCGCGAGGCCGATCCCGAGGACCCCGAGCTCCAGATCGTCTACGCGATCGACGGCGGGCGCGACCTCACCGAGGTCGATCTGAGCCACCTCGAGGGCTACCGGGGATCACGGCCGGTGCGCATCGGCAACGGCGCCTACGACCAGCTGCAGCTCGACGTCTACGGCGAGCTGATGGACGCGGTCTACCTGTCGAACAAGCAGGAGCCGATCAGCTGGGAGCTCTGGACCAGCCTGCGGCGGCTGCTCGACTGGCTCGCCGAGAACTGGCAGCGCCCCGACGAGGGCATCTGGGAGGTGCGCGGGGGCCGGCGCCACTTCGTCTACTCGCGCCTGATGTGCTGGGTCGCCTTCGAGCGGGCGATGCGCATGCAGTCCCAGCGCGGCCTGCCGGGCAACACGATCCGCTGGCGCGCCGTGCGCGACGAGATCTACGAGGAGATCATGGCCAAGGGCTGGAGCGAGGAGCGCCAGTCGTTCGTCCAGTACTACGGCGGCACCGTGCTCGACGCGAGCAACCTGCTCATGCCGCTGGTCAAGTTCATCGGTCCGCGCGACCCCCGCATGCTCGCCACCCTCGCCGCGATCGAGCGCGACCTGGTCTCCGACAGCCTCGTCTACCGCTATGACCCCCAGAAGGCCTCCGACGACGGGCTCGGGGGCACCGAGGAGGGCTCGTTCTCCCTCTGCTCCTTCTGGCTGGTCGAGTGCCTGACGCGCGCGGGCCGCACCGAGGACGCCCGGCTGGTGTTCGAGAAGATGCTCACCTACGCGAACGACCTCGGTCTCTTCGCCGAGGAGGTGGGCGACACGGGCGAGGCCCTCGGCAACTTCCCCCAGGCGTTCACCCACCTCGGCCTGATCTCGGCCGCATGGGACCTGAACAAGGCCCTGGACGGCCCGGCCTGACGGACGCGGCCGGGCAGACCGCGCGGCGCCTGCGCCGCGCGCTGATCGGGGTCTCGATGGCCCTGGCCGTGGCGCTGCTGCTGGTCGGCGGCATCCTGCTCTACTGGCGCTTCTACCTGCTCGGCCCCGAGGGCGACC
>JAEMRL010000365.1 GCA_016463385.1 Thermoleophilia bacterium | reverse complement strand
ACGCGCCCCCACTCCCCGCGCACGGCCTCCACGACGGCCTCGGCGTAGTCCTCGACGGCGGCCGGGCGGTCGTCGCGGGTGTAGGCGATGCCGAGCCCGCCGCCCATGTCCATCACCCGCAGGTCGTCTCCGCCGCACGACGCGGCGAAGTCGGCCACGATCGCCGCCGCGGCGCCGTAGCCGGAGAGGTCGAAGAGCTGCGAGCCGATGTGGCAGTGCAGGCCGACCAGGTCGAGCGCGCCGGCGGCCCGCACCGCGTCGACGGCGCGTCGCGCCGGCCCGCCCTCGATGGAGAAGCCGAATTTCGAGTCGAGCTGGCCGGTGGAGATGTAGGAGTGCGTCGAGGGCTTCACGCCGGGGGTGACCCGGACGAGCACGTCCTGGCGCACCCCGCGCGCGGCCGCCTCGCGCTCGAGGAGGGCGATCTCGTCGAGGTTGTCGACGATCACCGTGCCGACCCCGGCGTCGAGCGCCTCGCCCACCTCGCGGGCGTCCTTGTTGTTGCCGTGCATGTAGATCCGCTCGGGCGGGAAGCCGGCGCGCAGGGCCGCGAACAGCTCGCCTCCCGAGGCCACGTCCACGCAGAGGCCCTCCTCGCACGCCAGGCGCAGCATGGCCTGGCCGAAGTAGGCCTTGCTGGCGTAGATGACGTCGACGTCGGGCGCGAGCGCGGCGAAGGCCTCGCGATAGGCGCGGGCCATGGCGCGCAGGGCGCCTTCGTCGTAGACGACGAGGGGGGTGCCGTGCTCCTCGGCGAGTTCCACCAGGTCGCACCCGCCGATTGACAGGTGGCCCTCGGCAGTGACCGCTGCTGAGGGGGGCAGCACCTGATCGAGCGGCTTCATGGGCGGGCGAGACGGTACCAGATCACCCTGGTTATCCTCGTCGCGTGCCTCCCCCGACGACGATCGCGCTCCGCGCGCCCGGCGGACCGCGACTCGCGGGCCTCGCCTGGGACGCGCCCGCCGGGACGCCCGGTGTGCTGGTGGTGCCGGGCCTCGGCAGCCGCAAGGAGAACCACGCCGACTTCGCCGCCGCGATCGCCACCCGCGGCATGGGGGCCCTCGCGATCGACCTGAGGGGCCACGGCGGCAGCCTCGGCGTGCTCGACGGCGGGGTGCTCGACGACCTGATCGCCGGCCTCGACGCCCTGGCGGCCGCCGGCCACGCCCCGCTCGGCCTGCGCGGGACCTCGATGGGAGGGCTGCTGGCCCTGCACGCCGCCGCGCGCGAGCCACGGGTGCGGGCGGTCGTGGCCCTCTGCCCTGCGCGTCCCGCCGGGCTGGCGCGCGTGGTCGGGGAGGACTGGCCGCTCGATCTGGCGCCCGCGGCGGCGGTGGCGCGCGACGACGGCGTGGCGCGCGGTTACTGGCACGCCACCGGCGACGCGAGCGTGCCGTGGGGCGGCACGCTCGCCCTGGCCGGGATGACTCCCCACCCGATGCGGCTGCGCATCGCGCTCGGGGGCGGGCACGGCAGCCTCCAGCACGACCCGTCGGTCATCGCGGAGACCGCCGGCTTCCTCGCGACGCACCTGGGGGCGCCGTGAGCCTCGACGACCTCGAGGCGGAGATCGTGGCGTGCCGCGCCTGCCCGCGGCTGGTCGCCTGGCGCGAGGAGGTCGGCCGCGTGAAGCGGCGGGCCTTCGCCGACCAGGAGTACTGGGCCCGGCCGGTGCCCGGCTTCGGCGATCCCGACCCGTGGCTGCTGGTGGTCGGCCTCGCCCCGGCGGCGCACGGCGCCAACCGCACCGGGAGGGTCTTCACGGGCGACCGCAGCGGCGACGTGCTCTTCGCCGCGCTGCACCGCGCCGGCCTCGCGTCGCAGCCCACGTCGGTGAGCGCGGACGACGGCCTGCGGCTCATCGGCTGCCGTGTCACGGCGGCGGTGCGCTGCGCGCCCCCCGGCAACCGGCCCGAGCCGGACGAGCGCGCCCGCTGCCTGCCCTTCCTGCGCCGGGAGCTGGCGCTCTGCCCGGGCGCCCGCGTCGTGATGGCCCTCGGCGCGATCGGCTGGGACGCCGTGCTGCGCACGCTCGACCCGCCGCGACCGTGGCCGCGGTTCGGTCACGGCGCCGAGGCCGCCATCGGGGGTCTCACGCTGATCGGCTCGTACCACCCCAGCCAGCAGAACGTGTTCACCGGCCGGCTCACCCCGGCGATGCTCGACGACGTCCTCGCGCGCGCGACCGTGCTCGGAGGGGCGGACCAGAGGAACTCCTGACCGGGTCATCCCTCCAGAGGGGGATGACCGGCCGGGGTGGGGAGCCGATACCCAGGGGGTGAGCCCTCGGCGCATCCCCCCTGTGCTGCTCGTGTTCCTGCTGCTGGCGGGGACCGTGCTGGCGACCGCGTACTCGCTGCGCTACGAACGGGCCGAGGCCGACCGGCGCAGCGCCCGCGAGGGCGAGCGCGCGGCCGCCGTGATCAGCCTCAGCATGACCCTGGCCGGGGAGTCGCTCGACGACGTCGCCGGCCTGTTCGACGCGTCGGCGGGCGTGGACGCGGACGAGTTCGCCGCCTTCGGCCACCGGGTGCTCGGCAGCAGCGGCCTCAGCGCGGTCGGCTGGGTGGAGCGCGTGAGGGCCGCCGATCGCGCCCGCCACGAGGCGCGCACCGGGCGCGCGATCGTCGAGCCCTCCCCCACCGGCGTCCGCCGGGCCGGCGACCGGGCCGCCTTCTACCCCGTCGCGCACTCGGCGTCCGACCTCAGCACCGGCACCGTTCTCGGGCTGGACGAGGCCGCCGAGCCGGTACGCCGGGCCGCGCTCGACGCGGCGGTCGCGGGCGGGTCGGCGGTCGTGACGCCTCCGGTGCGGCTGTACGGCAGCGGCCAGGCCGGCCTGCTGCTCTACCAGCCCGTCTACCGCGGCGGCGGCACGCCCGCGCTCCCGGCGGCGCGCGAGAGCCGCCTGGCCGGCTTCGTCGTCGGCGCCTACCGCCTCGACGCGCTCATGCGGAGCACGTCGGCGGCGATCATCTCGGGGCTGCCCGTGGAAGTGCGCGACGGGA
>JAEMRL010000364.1:1242-3018 GCA_016463385.1 Thermoleophilia bacterium | reverse complement strand
CCCGGCGCCCCGGCGCAGGGCGCGCCCACCTCGACGACCCCCGGCCCGGCGACCGCGCCGAAGCCCAAGCCGACGCCGAAGCCCGGTCTCAGCCTCCGCGAGCGCAGGCGGCGCGCCCGGCTCGCGGCCCGACGCCGCCGGGCGGCGCTACGGCGCCGGCGCGCCCGCGCGGCGGCGCGGAGGCTGCGGGGCCGCTAGGCCCCGCTCGGCCTGCGCCGGGGGCCCTGAGAGACCCCCGGCGCAGGCGCTCAGTCCGGCTCCACCCCGAGGATCTCCCGGAGCCGGGCCAGCATCGCGGTCTCGCCCTCGCTGATGCGCGTTGCGCCGATGCCGAGGAAGCCGCCCTCCTTCGCCGCTGCGGCCGCGTCCTCGGCGGCCTGCACCATCCACCCGCGGAAGCTCGCCGCCTCGTCGGGCGTCGCCTTCGCGGCGAGGATCTCGTTGACGCGGTAGAGCTCCTCGACGATCTGCTCACGCGCCGTGGCGCCCTTCAGGCCGAGCTCCTTCATGACGTTGTGACGGGCCTGCGCCTCGGCGAGCCCGGCCTGGGAGACCTCGATCAGCAGCGGCTCGTGAGCCGGCGGGGCGCCGACCGCCCTGAGGGCGGCCAGCGTCTCCTTGGTGAGCTCGATCGGGCCGCCGGGGTCCGCCAGCGACACCGCCAGCCCCGCGACCAGCGGGGCCCTGCGGAGCGCAGCCCATTCCTCGTCGGTGTAGTCGCTCCTGGTCGTCACGCGTACCCCCTCGTGTCGCCGTCATCCGCCCACGCGAGCACATGATGCCCGTCGCGGAGCCGGGCCGGTTATCCGCCGGCCGCGGGCTGCAGGTCCCGCCGGGCCAGGATCCGATCGATGACGAGCGCGACCAGCCAGCCCGCCACCGAGGCGACCACGGCGATCGGGATCGCGTCCGAGATGTCGGAGTGCACCAGGAGCGCCGCGAGCACCGCCCCGAACACCGGCATGCGCACCCCGGCCGCGGCGCCGGCCGCGATGCCGGCCACGACGGCGGGCGTCGTGGCGAGCCCCGGGAGGATCACGGCGCACATCGCGCCCGCCGCGGCGCCGATGGCCACGCTCGGGAAGATCGCCCCTCCGCGGAAGCCTGCGCCCATCGAGATCGCGAGGCAGACCGCCTTGGCCACGACCACCAGCGCGAGGACGCCCGCGGAGCCCTCCGCGGCGATCGCAGGCAGCGAGGTCTGCCCGGAGAAGAGCACCAGATCGACGGGCCTGTCGGTGATCGCGCGGAAGACGACCCCGATCGCGCCGACGGCGAACCCCCCGGCCACCAGCGCCAGGGTCGGCCGGGCGGAGACGGCCCGATCGACCCACTGGGCGAAGGGACGCGCGAGCGCAGCCGCGACGCCGACCAGCACCGCGACGACGAGGCACCAGGCGATGTCGGCGACGCGGACCGAGGGGTAATCGACGAGGTCGGGACCGTGGAGTGCGGCCTGGTTGAGGCCCGGCCAGTCGGCGATGCCCGTGTAGGCGAGCGCTCCGGTCCCCGCGGCGACGAACCCCGGCGCCAGGGTGGGGACGATCGCGGCCGAGGCGACCGCCCCGCTCACGGCGAGGATCTCGAACAACGCGAGCGAGGACACGAGCGGGCCCCCGAGCACGATGCTGATGGCGGCGAAGGCGCCGGCGATGCTGATGAGCTGCGCGCCGGGCCCGGTGGCGCCCACCAGCCGCGCGGTCAGGGCCCCCGCCACCACGCCGAGCACGATCAGGGGGGCCTCCGGACCGAGGACGAGGCCGAAAGCGAGGCTGG
>JAEMRL010000364.1:0-1232 GCA_016463385.1 Thermoleophilia bacterium | reverse complement strand
GGCTGGCGAACGCGGACAGGAGCACCCCGGGAAGCGACGCGAGCGGCATCGGCGCCAGGCTGAACGGCTCGAAGGGCAGGTGACCGCCGTGCCCGGGCATCCGCACGGCGACCGCGACGATCAGGCCGCCGGCGAGCGGCAGGGCCACCACGTACCAGGCGGGTGCCTCGGCCCACCCCGCCGCTTCCGGAAGGTCCGTCCACAGCGCCTCGCGCGCCCGCTCGGTGAACGAGGTGTACGCCGCGGCCAGCAGCGCGACCGGCAGCCCCATCACCGCGCAGACGACCAGCAGGCGCAGGTACGCCGGGCTCAGGACGTTCGCGGCGGGAGGCGCCCCCGCGGGGTCCGGGCCGCCCACGTCAGCTCTCGAAGGTGTCCCCGTGCACGGTGAGCGCGTAGATGATCAGCCCGTCCACCACCATGACGGCGATCGACCGGGCGGGGTCGGCCCCGATGAACAGGAAGTGCCAGAAGCCGTTCAGGCCGGCGACCATCACGCCAAGGAACTGACCGAACACGCGGCCGCGCAGCACCATCGCCCCGGTCAGGATCTCCACCGCGCCGATCACCAGCCAGGTCGTGCCGATGGCGGTGCGATCGCCGAAGATCAGGTCGGCGCCGGCGTAGAGCGACTCCTGGTTCAGGGCGACGAGCCCCTGGAGGACGTTCAGCACACCCGCCACCACCAGCGCCACGCCGGCGAAGGTCACCCACCCACCACGGGGCAGACGCAGGGTCGACATCTCTCGGGCACCTCCGGTCGATCGGGCGGACCCCGGCACCCTATCGGCGTCGTCCACTGACAAGATGGCCCGCGATGGGCGAGGCGTTCCTCTGGGGTCTGCTCGGCGCATCATCCCTGCTGGTGGGGGCGGGGGTGGCGTTCGCCCTGCCGATCCACCGCCGCGCCCTCGGGCTCGTGATGGGGTTCGGCGCAGGAGTCCTGATCAGCGCGGTCGCCTACGAACTCGTGCTGGAGGCCGTGGGCACGAGCGAGGGCGACGGCTGGGCGGTCGCCCTCGGCCTCGCGGCCGGCGCGGTCACGTTCTACGTCGGCGACCTGCTGCTGGCCCGCCACGGCGCCCACCACCGCAAGCGCGCCGAGGGCATGGCCGCCGGGGCCTCGGGGCTCGCCATCACCCTCGGGATCGTGCTGGACGGCATCCCCGAGTCGTTCGTGAGCGGCGCCCAGTCCGGCGGGGCGGGCGGGGTCAGCGCGGCGGTCGTGGTCG
>JAEMRL010000363.1 GCA_016463385.1 Thermoleophilia bacterium | reverse complement strand
ACCTGTTGAAGGACGCCCCGGCGGACGAGCTCGAGCGCGGCATCCACTCGGCGGCTCAGGGCGGCTCGCCGCTCCACGCCAAGGTCGCCCGGGCCCTGGTCGACGGCCGCCGCCGGCGCGCGGCCGACGGGTTCTCCGAACGCGAGCGCGAGGTGCTCGCGCTGGTCGGCGCCGGCCTGTCGAACAAGCGCATCGCGCTGCGGCTCGGCATCACGGAGCGCACGGTCAAGGGCCACCTCACCAACGTGTTCCGGCGGCTCGGCGTGGACGACCGCACCCAGGCCGCCCTGTGGGCCCAGCGCAACGGCTTCGGCGGTCAGGAGGAGATCCCGGCGCGGATCCCGTCCGCGGGAGGCTGACCGGCCGGCGCCCCGCCTGGGCCCTCACAGGGGGCGGGCGGCCTCCAGCAGGAGGACGTTGCCGCCGAGGTGCGGGCGGGCCGTGACGCCCGAGAAGCCGGCGGCGGCCAGCGTCTCGCCGGTCGCCCGGTCGAGGTGACACCCTCCGGCCACCGTGCCCCAGAGCGGGGTGACGATCTCCTCGGCCCTCGCGAGCGCCCGGTTGGGGCTGCGGACGTGCTCGAGCGCGCGCAGGCGGCCGCCGGGGCGCAGGACGCGACGCATCTCGGCGAGGGCGGTGGCGGGCTCACGGACGGTGCAGAGGACCAGGGCGCAGACGACCCAGTCGAAGGAGCCGTCGTCGAAGGGCAGGGCCTCCGCGGCGGCCATGACGGTCCGCGTCGCGGGGGATCGCCGCGCGGCGAGCGCGAGGGCGCCGGCGTCGGGGTCGGTCGCGGTCACGCGCGTGCCCGGAGGGTGGTGCGGCAGCTGGCGCCCGGTGCCCGCGCCCACCTCGAGGACGTCCCCCCGGAGGCCGCGCGAGAGGTCGGCGCGCAGGCGCGCGAGCCCCATGCGGTCGAGGGCGCCGGCGACGCCGTCGTAGAGGCGCGGTGAGACCCGGCGCGGGCGTCCTCTGCGGGCGGCGTGATCGTCCATCCGACCGGCAACCTAGTCGGCGGGCGGCCGGGTGCGGGCCTGCACTACCCTGCGACGGTCCGATCCGCCCGTGGTCCGCACCGCGCGAGGAGCGCCCGATGGAGATGCCGCACCCCCTGCCCGGTCCGCTCGCCGACGTCATCGCCGAGCGTTTCCGGGTGCTCGGCGAGCCGATGCGGATCCGCATCCTCGACCGGCTCCGGGGTGGGCCGATGAGCGTGGGAGAGCTCACGGCGGCGCTCGGCACGAGCCAGCAGAACGTCTCCAAGCACCTCGGAGTGCTGAGCGGCGCGGGGCTGGTGATCCGCGAGAAGGAGGGCAACACCGTCCGCTGCCGGATCGCCGACGAGTCGGTGCTGCGGCTCTGCGAGCAGGTCTGCGGCGGGTTGCAGCGCCAGGTGGCCGAGCTGCAGGCGCTGCTGGGTCCCGCCTCGAGCTGATCCGCGGGCGGTGATCACCGGCCCGCGACCGTCTCCGACGCGCGCTCGGGCGGCAGCAGGCGCCATGCGAGGCTCCCTCCGATCACCGCGGCGGCGCCGATGCCGAGCACCTGGGCCCACGGGGCCGAGGAGTCCGATCCGATGCCGGCCGCGTGGATGAAGGCGAGGGGCCACATCGCGTAGGCCCCCAGATGGACGGCCCTCCAGGTCCGCGCTCCCACGTGCTTCCGCCAGATGCTGGTGGCGATCACGGCGATGAGCAGGTCGAAGGCGAGCGCCCCGAGGCCCGCCATCAGCGGCTCCGAGTCGGCGGTGAAGGGCAGGACCGCGTCGACCAGTCCGATCGTGACGTACGGGTCGATCACGGCCGCCACGACGTGGACCGTCACGAAGACCAGCGCCATCAGCGAGAGGTTCCGGTGCAGCAGCCTCGTCGCGAACCGGGGCAGCGTTCCGAGGTGCAGGCGCCCGTGGGTCGCGATGCCGAGGGCCATGACCGCCGTCAGCAGGAGCAGCGACACCACGCCGGTGCCGCGCATCAGGTACCAGAGCGCCTCGTCGGCGCCGGCGCTCATCGGCCCGCCTCCGGCCAGCCGGCCACGAGGATCACGACGCCCTCGGGCGACACCAGCCGCGCCGGCAGTCCGGCCTCGGCGAGCCACTGCGGCGCGGCGTGGCCGCGGACGATCGCGGCCGTGCTGGCGATGTTCGCATCGACGCAGGTCGCGGCGGCGACGCTCGCCGTGCGCCACACCTCCGCCGCGGGCGCGGCACGCCCCGGGTCGACGATGTGGTGGCGCGGTCCCCCGGCGCCGCCCCAGCGCCGCACCGTCGTACTGGATGTGGCGAGGCCCCCCTCGCGCAGGAGGATCGTCTCGCCGGCGCCGTAGAGATCGCGGTGGTCGTCGGCGACCCGCACCGGCCCGCCGTCCCCCGGGGCGGCGCCGCAGGGCGCGATGTCGCCGCCGAGGCCGACGAGCGTCCCGGCGCCGGTCGCGTCGTGGATCTCCCGGGCGGCGCGGTCGGCCGCCAGTGCCTTCGCCGTGGCACCGAGGTCGAGCGCGACGCCCTCGGGCACGGTGACCGTGCCGGCGGCCCGGTCGATGCGGATCGTCCGCCAGCCCGGGACCGGTGTGATCCTCACCACGACCCCGGGCCGCGAAGCGCGCACCAGGGCGAAGTCGCGGTCGTAACCGAGGTCGCCCATCGCGCGGCCGACCGTCGGGTCGACGTCGCCGCCGGTGATGCCGGCCGCCCGCACGGCCGTCTCGAGCGCCTCGATCAGCAGGGGGCCGACGGCCGTCTCGCGGCCCCGGGCCCGGTTGACGCGACCGAGGTCGGAGTCGTCGCGGAAGCGGCTGCAGGCCCGGTCGATCCGCTCGAGGCCGGCGCGCAGCAGGCGCCCGGCCTCATCGAGGGCGTCCGGGCGGGAGACCGCGACCAGCGCCGTCGTGCCGATGGCGGCGAACGAGGTGGAGGCGGTGGCGGCGGCCATCAGGAGCCGCCCGAGCCCGCGACCGGCGGGGCGGAGGAACCCGTCGGGGCGCTCGGGGGCGCGGCGAGCGTGCCCCAGTCGTCCTGTGG
>JAEMRL010000362.1 GCA_016463385.1 Thermoleophilia bacterium | reverse complement strand
TGCTGCGGGCGCTGATCGAGGCGGCCGACGCCGCCGGCTACTGTACGCTCGAGGCGGTCGTCTTCGTCTGGAACGAACCGAGCCGGAGGATGGTGGAGGCATGCGGCTTCCGCCTCGTGGGCCGCCGGGAGCGGATCGGCGAGGCGGGCGGGCGCTGGCGCGACGTGTTCCTGTTCGAGCGCAGGCGTCCCGGCTGAGGAGGGTGGCGGCCGGGCGGGCGTAGCCTTCGGCCGTGCTCACGCGATGGCTACGCATCGGCGACAGCGCCGCGGGCGTCTACGGCACCCTGCTGACGCTGTCGGTGCTGGTGGGCCTGTCGCTGAAGAAGTCGGGCCCGGGCGTGATGGCGATCACGATCGGCGTGAGCGCGGCGGTCTTCTGGATCGCCCACGTCCACGCCGGGCTGGTGGCGCGCTGGGTCCGGGCCGACACGCGGCCCGACCGACACGCGGTCGGCGAGATCATGGCCCGCGAGGCCCCGATGATCGAGTCGGCGGTGCCGGCCGTCGCCCTGATGCTGCTGGCCTGGCTGGGGGTGCTCAGCACGTCGGCGGCCGTCTGGACGGCGCTCGTCTACGGCGTCGTGGCGCTCGCGGTCTGGGGCGCGCTGATCGCGTACCGGGCCGGCCTCGGCATGACCGGGATGGCCGTGGTGTCGGGCGTCAACCTCGGCCTCGGCCTCGTGATCGTGGTGCTGAAGCTCCTGATCCACTGACCCCCCCCGGGGGGGGTCAGTCGCGGACGACGAGGCTCCGCAGGAAGCTCCGCAGCTCGGCGCGGAAGCCCGGCCCGCCGGGCTGCGGCCGTGCCGCGAAGACCTCGGCCCGGTCGGCGGCGAACGCCGCGGCCATGAAGACCAGGCTGGTCGCGACGTAGATGTAGACGAGGAACAGGATGACGGCGGCCAGCGAGCCGTAGATGACGTTGTAGTTGCCGAAGTTGTCCACGAAGAACGCGAACCCGAGGGTGAGCACCCACAACGCGACGGAGGCCGCGAGCGCGGCGGGCCAGAGGTCGCGCAGGCGCGGCCCCTACGAGGGCACCCACCGCAGCAGGATCACCAGCACCCCGAACGCGAGGAGCGTCGGCAGCACGAAGCGGGCTGCCTGCAGCGCGATCCCGGGCAGCCCGAGGGGCTCCACCACCTGCTCCTGCGCGACGCGGTCGGCGATCGTGATGCCCGCCGAGGCCACCAGCAGCAGGCCCGCCGCGATCAGCATCAGCAGGTCGATGAGCTTGCCCTGGAGGAACGGGCGGCGCGGGGCGGTGCCGCCGGTCAGGTCGTCGAGCCCTCCGCGCAGTGCGGCCATCATCCCGCTCGCGGTCCACAGGAGGCCGACCGCGCTCACGGCTCCCACCGCCCCGGCGTTGTCGCCCACGCCCCGCACGACGGCGTCGATCGAGTCGGCGCCGGCCTCGGTGAGCGGCAGCGCGTCGACGAGCGCATCGACGAAGTCCTCGCGCACCGACGCGTCGGTGAGGATGGCGCCCGCCACGGCGACGATCACCACGACGATCGGGAACAGCGACAGCAGCACGTAGTAGGCGACGGCGGCCGCCAGCCGCGGGCCCGAGCGCCCGAAGTACCTGCCGAGGGCCCGGCGCCCGAGCTCGACCGCCCGCCACGCCCAGAGGCCGGCCGACGCGCGTCCGGGGCGGGTGTCGGCGGGGGCGGCCACGCCGGGATCATCGCCCATGCGGCGCTCCGGGGGATCGCGTCGCCCGGCGGGGCGCCTGAGCGCGCGCAGAGGGAGCCGTTCAAGAACCCGCGCACGGGGGCCGAGATATCATCCGTAATCGGAAAAGGAATCTCGTGCCCGAGATCCACCGGCGCGCGCGACCATGATCTCCGCCTGGCAGATCGGCGTCGCGGCCAATCTGATCGTCAGCGTCGCCTATATCGCGATCTCCTGGTCGGTGCTGGGACCCCTGCTGCGCGAACGCGCGAGGGGGCTCAACCTGCTGGGCCTGACGACCGCCGGCATCTTCCTCTCCTGCGCGGTGCACCACTCCGGACACGCGCTCGCGGTGGTGGCGAGCGGGCACCAGCACCCGGCGGCGTTCACGCTGCCGCTCGTCGTGTGGGACGTCGCCACGATGGCGGTGGGCGTCCTCTACTGGGCCGTGCGGCGCGGCGACGGGCCCTCGATGCAGGGCGGCCAGCTGTTCGCCGACCTGCAGGCCCAGCGCCGCGCGACCGCGGAGCAGGCCGCGCTCCGGTCGGTCGCGACCGCGGTGGCGGAGGAGCGGCCGCCCGAGGAGCTCTCCGCCCTGGTGGCCCGCGAGATGGCCGCGCTGCTCGACGCCGAGTGCGCGCTGATCGCGCGCTTCGACTGGAGCGAGGCGCGGGTGGTCGGCTCGTCCGGCACTCCTGCCGCCCCCGTGGGGTGGCGGAGCGCCCTGCCGAGCGCGGCGGCGCTCGGCGCCGTCCACCGGACGGGTGAGGCGGTGCGGGTCGACTACGACGCCCTCCGCGACGATCCCGTCGGGCAGATCGTCCGCGCGGCGGGCTTCCGGCGCGGGGTCGCGGCCCCGGTGATGGTGGGCGCGAACGTCTGGGGCGCCGTGCTCGTGGCGAGCACACGCCGCGACGGGCTGGCGGGCCCGGACATCGAGGACCGCGTCACCCGGTTCGGCGAGCTGGTGGGGCTCGGGGTGGCGAACGCCGCCGCCCGGGCGCGCATGGCCGAGGCGGCCGCGCACGACGCGCTGACCGGGCTCGCCAACGAGCGCGTCTTCAACGAGCGGCTGGTCGCCGAGTCGAGCCGGGCCGAGCGGCACGGCCGGCCGCTGAGCCTGGTGCTGCTCGACCTCGACCACTTCAAGGCGGTCAACGACGTCCACGGTCAGCAGGTCGGCGACCGGGTGCTGGCCGAGGTGGCGCGGCGCCTGCTGTCGATGTCGCGCGAGGAGGACCTCGTCGCGCGCATCGGCGGCGAGCGGTTCGCGCTGCTCCTGCCCGACACGAAGGAGCTCGGCGGCTACCAGGTGGCCGAGCGGGCGCGGAAGGCCGTGGCCGGCACGCCGTTCCCGGA
>JAEMRL010000361.1 GCA_016463385.1 Thermoleophilia bacterium | reverse complement strand
TCCCCCTGCGCTATCGCGCCACGCCGGCCCGGGCGCGCGCGGTGGCGGCGCGCATCGAGGCGCAGATCGACGCACCCGCCCGCCCTGCCTCCCTCGTCGTCCGCGACGGCCGCGTGGTCGCCCGGCCGGCACGGGCCGGCCGCGGCGTCGACACGGCCCGGCTGACGGCCCTGATCGGGCGGCTGCCCGCGCAGGCGGCGGTGCCCGTGACGGTCGTCGACCCCGGTGTGAGCGACGCGCAGGCCGAGACGGCGCGCCTGCAGGCCGAGCGCATCGCCGCGACCCCCGCCGTGGTGCGGGGCGCCGGCCGGCGGGCGGTGGTGCGCCGGCCCGAGCTGCTCGAGGCGCTGCGATTCGATCAGACGCCCGACGGGATCGATGTGAGCCTGGCGCCGGGCGTCGTCGCCGACGCGGTGCGGCCCTCCTTCGAGGGCATCCTGCGGCCGGCCGAGTCGGCCGGGTTCGCGGTGGAGGGCACCCGGGTGTCGGTGACCCCCTCGTCGCCCGGCCGCGGCCTGGACGAGCCGGAGCTGGCGAAGCGAATCGTGCGGCGCACGGGGTCGGCCCCGGTGCGGGTGCCGATCGTGCCGCTCACCCCGGCCCGCACGACCGCGCAGGCGAAGGCCCTCGGCATCGAGGAGCGGGTCAGCACTTTCACCACGCCCTACGCCTGCTGCCAGCCGCGGGTCACCAACATCCGCCTGGCGGCGCGGGTCCTCGATCGCACCCTGATCCCGGCGGGCGGCACCTTCTCGCTCAACGACGTGCTCGGCGAGCGCACCCGGGCGCGCGGGTTCGTGCCGGCGCCGCAGATCAACGCGGGCGAGCTGGAGGACGCGGTGGGCGGAGGCGTCAGCCAGATGGCCACCACCACCTTCAACGCCGCCTTCTTCGCGGGCTTCGAGATCATCTCCCACACCCCGCACGAGTTCTGGATCACCCGCTACCCGCCGGGGCGCGAGGCCACCGTGTCGTGGGGCGGCCCCGAGATGATCGTGCGCAACGACTGGCCCGCGGCCGCGCTGATGACGGTCTCGACCACCGACACGTCGCTCACGGTGAGCCTCTACTCCTCGAAGCTCGGCCGGCGGGTGGAGACGACCTCCTCCGGGGACGCCGTCGAGGGCACCGCCTTCACCGAGACGGTCACCCGCAAGGTCTGGCGGGGGAGCACGCTGCGCCGCGACGAGACCTACCGCTGGACCTACAAGGAGCCTCCGGCGGACGAGTGAGCCCGCCGGCCGCCCCGGATCAGGCGGAGGGGTCCTCGCGGTCGCGCAGGAAGCGCTCGAGCTCCTCGGCCAGCTCGTCGCCGGTCGGGAGCGGCCCGTGCTCGTCGTGGTCCTCGTCGACGCTCGCGGCGGCGTCCTCGAGCTGCTCCACCAACTGGCGCAGGCGGGGCTCCGACTCGACGGCGCGGGCCACCTGGCCCTCGAAGGCCGCGGCGGCCTCCTCGAGCTCGTGGACGTCCACGCCGACCCCGGCGACGCGCTCCAGGGCGCGCACCAGGGCGAGGCTGCCCTTGGAGTTGGTCAGCCCGGCGGCGTAGTGCGAGACCGGGGCCCACATCGAGACGGTCTCCATGCCGCGGGCCGAGGCCTCGTGGTGCAGCACGCCGACGATGCCCGTGGGCCCGGCGTAGCTCGGCTGGCGGAAGCCCATGCCCTCGATGAAGGCCGGGTCGGAGGCCATGCCGGTGATCCGCACGGGGTGGCTGTGGACGACGTCGGCCAGCAGCGAGCCGAGGGTCACCACGCGGGTGACGCCGAGCGATGCGGCCGCGTCGAGCAGCAGGGTGCAGAAGGTGCGCCAGCGCATCGACGGCTCGGCTCCGGCCACCAGCAGGAGGTCGTGGGGGCCGTCAGGCGCGCGGGCGACGAGCAGCTCCACCTCGGGCCAGACGATCGACGATCCGCCCTCGGTGCTGAGGTCGATCAGCGGCCGGGTGGCCTGGAAGTCGTAGAAGGCCTCGGGGTCGATCGCGGCCACGCGGCTGGCGCCGAGGCGCTCGCCCACGAAGACCACGGCCCCGGAGGCCGCCGCCGCGGCGTCGTTCCATCCGCCGAACGCCGCGACCATGACGGGGCTCTTCAGCCCGGCCGGCCGCTCATCCCACTTCAATTCATCCATGCGGGGATGTTGCCACGTGTGGCGGCGCGACGAGCGATGCCCGTCGACGCCGCCACGATCGTGGCGGTACCACCGGTCTGTGCGGCGCGCCTACGCCCCGGCCGCTTCGACCGCGCGAGCGGCCTCAGCCATACGGTCCCAGGCACGGCGCTCGGCCACTTCGTACTCGCTCGTCGTTCCGTACAGCTGCGAGTTACGCGACACGGCCAGGTAGTCACTGGTCGCCCGCTCGAGCTCGGCGGCGGGATCGAGGATGACGTCTGCGCTCATCTGTTCCCCTCTTCGCGTGGTGTGGCCAGGTAGACATCGGCACCGTCCACCTCGTTAGTGAGGTTGGCAGATCCCCGGACGCGCCGCCCTTGGCCCGTCGGCTAGTGGATGAGCGGATTCCCTGGACGAACGGGCGGGCTCGTCGCCGAGCCCGCCCGTCCTCGACGTCGGGGTCAGAAACCCTGCTCGGTCTTTCCCACCTTCCGGACGATCGCGGTGGAGGCCGACGTGCTCCGGGCGCCGCGCAGGGCGGCCGTGGAGCGGGTGACCTCGCCGGCCAGGCGCCGGGCGACCTTCACGCGCAGCACCAGGGTGGCCGAGCGGCCGCCCTTCAGCGCCGGCAGGGTCCAGTGGGCCGCGCTGCGGCCCACCGTCGCCCGGCTGCCCTTCGGGCCGCGGGCGCTGACCGGCGAGACGCCGGCGCCGACGCGCTGGGCCACCTTCAGGCCGCGCTTGGTGCCGGTGCCGTTGTTGGTCACCGTCAGGCGGTAGACGGCCACGCCGCCCGGGGCCGCGAGGCTCGGGCTGTCGAGGCTGATCACCAGCGCCGGTCCGGCCGGCGCGAGCGGAGCCGCGGGCGCCTCGGGAGCCGGCGGGGCGAGCGGGATCGTCGCCCCGGGTGCGCCCGGCGCGAAGA
>JAEMRL010000360.1 GCA_016463385.1 Thermoleophilia bacterium | reverse complement strand
CGGCTGGTCGGGCGGGTCGTGTCGCGCGACCCGGGCGTGCGCAACGCGCACCGGGTGCTCCGCGCGGGCGGGCGGGTGTCGGACGGGTTCGCCACCGCCGCGGGCGGAGGGCCGGAGGAGGCGCGCCGCCTCCTCGCCGGCGAGGGCGTCGCCTTCAGCCGCTCCGGGGCGGCCGATCCGGCTCGGCGCTGGGTGCCGGACATGCCCGGCGGATCGGCAGGCGCCATCGATGACGGACGGGTGAAGGCCGATCCGCCACTCAGGTGACTCCGAATGTAAAGAATCTCCAATTTCTGGAGGACCTGTCAGATACTGGGCCACCTGGGGCTCCGGCCCCTCGGGATGCGGGTCTCGCGCCATCGGGGCCCTCCCGGACCCGTAAACCACGACGTTCGTCCCACGGAACGACCCTGGTACTACTGCGAGCCGATCGGTGGATCGGTTGGGGGTGGCCGAGACGGAAGGCCGCCTCCGGGGCGTCGCGATGAGCCCTCCCCCGCCGTGACGCTCCAGCGCGTGCGAGGCCCGTCATGCCCGACGGTCCGCCGCAGGCGCCGCTCCACAGCGATGAGCCGGGCGGTTCCCCGGTGTGCCCATGAACCAGAGCTTCGCCGTCCCTGCCCGGGCGGCGTGGAAAGGATCTTCCCCATATGCGATACCGAGTCCGCACTCGGACGGCCCGACGCAGGATCTCCGCCACCGCAGCGATCGGCACCGTGCTCGCGACGTTCGCCGTACCCGCCGTGGCGAGCGCCGCGGCCAACCCGCTGACGTTCAACTACTCCAACTCCACCGACATCCTCGACTACGCCCACCCCACGGGCGCCGTGGTCGTGGGACGAGGGTTCAAGAACCCCGCGCTCGTGGACAGGATCCAGAACGGCGGCGGCGAGGTGTACCAGTACGTCAACGTCGTCGAGGGCTACTGGGAGGACCAGAACGCCACGGGCGACCAGGCGGCCCTCTACGGGGGCTCGAAGAACAACCCGGCCTTCCTCATGAAGCCGACGCGCTACAACTGGCCCGGGACGCCGATGACGGATCTGCGGCCCGGATCGCCCTGGGTGCTCCACGCGGTCGAGCACATCCGCTCCTGGTTTCCGACGACACATTCCAAGGGGATCTTCCTCGACGTTCTCGGCGACCGGCTCTGGACGAACGCCTGGGACTCGATGAGCTCGTCCGAGCAGGCCGCCTGGACCGCCGGCTCCAAGGACTTCGTCGCCCGGCTGCGCGCGGCACTCGGCCCGAACGTGATCATCGTCGCCAACAACATCTGGGAGAAGGGCAACCCGAACCTGAACGGGATCGTCATCGAGCACCACCCGGTGTCGAACCAGGCCCGCTGGGTGACGATGACCGGTCGCAGCGACTGGACCAAGCCCGTCCGCAACATGGTCATCGCGAACTCGACCGGCGAGGTCGCCGGCTGGGCGAAGGTGGCGGGCGTCACCCACATCAGCGCGCAGTCGAGCTACGGCGGCCCCGCCGACCCGCTGCTGCCGTTCAGCCCTCTGCCCGGCGCGAGCGGCGTGGTGTCGGGGACGGCGCCGCCGGCCCCCGCCCCGGCCGCGGCACCCCGTCGCGCCGCGACGGCGGTCGTGCTCAGGGGCAACCTGCTGACCAACCCCTCGTTCGAGAAGCTCCTCAACCCGTGGACCAGCTGGCGGGGCTCGCTCCGCCGTCGCGCGGCGAGCGGCGCCCCCCAGGGCAAGCAGGTCGCCCAGATCACGTTCAAGGGCCCCGGCGCGAGGTACGCCGTCACCCGTCCGGCCGCCAAGGGCGCGTCCGCGACGGCCGGCTCGCGCTACACGGCACGCGCCTGGGTGCGCGCCGGCTCGAAGAACACGGTCGGCAAGCCGATCACCTTCGTCCTGCGCGAGCGCACCCGCACGGGCGGGCTGGTGCAGGAGGTCAAGGGCCGCACCGTGACGCTGACCAAGGCCTTCCGGCCGGTGAACGGCACCCTGACCGCACAGGGGACGGGCAACCGCCTGGAGGTCTCCCTGATCCAGGACCGGGCACGGACCGGAAACAGCTTCCAGTTCGACGCGATCAGCCTGGCGCGTCTGCGCTAGGCGCGCCGCGGGGCCGGGAGGGCACGGACGCCCGCCCGGCCGCCACGCTCAGGGGACCGCGTGGACCGACTGCCGCAGCACGGACGCCCGCGGCAGCGCGTCCTCCCGGCCCCGGGCCACGGCCTCGCGCACGGCCTCCGGCGCGGTGATCGCGGAGTCGTAGACCACGACGAGCGACTCGTCGCCGGCCTCGAGGAAGGTGCTCTCGCCGAGCGGCGTGTAGCGGGTGGCGCCGATGCCCACCACGACCGTCGCGGGCCGGCCCGCCGCGATCAGGTACGCGCCGACCGGCTCGAGCGGGCTGTCGTCGCCGCCGGCCTGGTTGCGCAGGCGCTCGGCGATCCAGTCGAGCAGCCGCTCGCCGTAGTACGAGTAGCCCGGCAGCGGGCTGTCGATGCCGTAGTCGTCGGTCCGGCCCGCGCGGCGCAGGAAGCTCGCCAGCCGGAACGTCGCGGTCGGTCCGCCGGGCGCGATGTCGGAGATCGCGAAGGCCCGCCGGGCGATCCCCTTCGAGTCGGCGCCCCAGTTCTTCTTGTGGCTGATCTTGGCCGCGCCGGGGCGCCGGATCGAGCAGTCGTTGAACGCGGCCAGCGCCACCGGCGCGAGGATCGCGGGGCGCCCGTCGTCGCCGTAGGCGACCGAGCAGACCAGCCCGGCCTCCGGTTCGATCTGCAGGTTGACGTCGCCCGCGGGGCGGGCGAGGCGGTCGTGCGACACGGGGAACACGCCGAGGAAGCCGGCGTCGCCCGGCAGGTACCACGGGAAGAGCCCCTTGGGCGCCTCAGCCGACGCCGCGACCACTCCCGCGAAGTCGGCGGCCTCGCCCGCCTGCTCGAGGTGCCCCGCGAAGTTGCCGGCGACGCCCATGCCGGCCGCGGCGCGCAGATCGTCGAGCACGAGGTCGATCACCCCCGCAGCGTATGGGACGGGCAGGTGTGGCGCGGCGCGACGGAGGGCACTGGAGAGGGT
>JAEMRL010000359.1 GCA_016463385.1 Thermoleophilia bacterium | reverse complement strand
GGGCGTGCGGACCTTCGGCAGCGTCTTCACCAACCCCCCCGGCGACTCGGCCGGCCGGCTGCTCGAGGCGGCCGGGTGCAAGGGGCTCGCACACGGCGGCGCGCGCTTCTCGCCCGTCCACGCCAACTTCATCGAGGCCTCCCCGGGCTGCCGTGCCGCCGACGTCCTCGCGCTGATGTCGGAGGGGCTGCGCCGCGTGGCCGCGGCGGGCGGCCCCGTCCTCACGCCCGAGGTCCGCTACCTCGACCCCGTGCGCGGCGTGATCCACGCCCCCGTGGAGGCCCCGTGAGCACCGCCGGCCCGAGCGCCCCGCGCACGCGTCCGCACCCGGCGGTCGTCGAGCGCCGCCGGGCGGTGGCGCGCGCCCGCGGCCGCCGCCGCCGCTCGGGTGCGCTGATCGCCCTCGGTGTGCTCGCGGCCGCCGCCGCGATCTACTGGATGGCCACCGGTCCGCTGGTGGCCGTCGGCGGCGTGTCGGTGACCGGCTACGACCGCGCCGACCGCGCCGAGCTGGAGCGCGCGCTCGAGGCCGCGGCGGGGGAGGGGACGATCCTCTCGCCGGCGACGGGCGAGATGCGCGCGGCCGCCCGGCAGTTCGCCTGGGTCGAGTCGATCACCGTCGTGAGGAGCTGGCCGCGTTCGCTGTCGGTGCGCGTCGTCGAGGCGACCCCCGCGGCCGTCGCCGCGTTCGAGGACCAGGCCGTCCTCGTGTCGGCCGACGGCAGGGTGCTCGGGGTGAAGGACGCGACGCGCGGCCTCGGCTGGCTGCGCCTCGAATCGGCGCCCCCGGGCGAGGGCGCGTCGCTCCCCACCGGCGCGCGTGCCGAGCTCGCGTTCATCGCGGCGGCGCCCCCCGAGGTGGCGGGGCGCGTGAGGGCGCTGCGCGCCACGCCGCAGGGCCTCGTCACCGGCCGCATCACCAACGGCCCGGAGCTCCGCCTCGGGGCTCCGGAGCGGATGGCGGCCAAGGCGCGATCGCTCGCGCTGCTGCTCGCGAGCCTGTCCCCGGAGGAGGAGGCGGCCGCCTCCTACATCGACCTCTCGGTGCCGGAGAACCCCGCGCTGGGGCCGGCGTCATAACCCTCCCATCGGAGTCGAGGGTTGGGGCCGGTGGGGGTGACAACACTCAAGTCGTGCATGAGATCGGCTTGACACCTGGGGGAGGCGTCTCTAGTTTCCAGGCTGGCGAAGCCGTGCCTCAGCCAGATCGATTCCGGCGAAAAGCGCGTCATCCCAGTCTCGACCATCGGTTGAGGCTTTCCTGTATCACCGCATGAGCAGTGCCGATCGGGGGATTCCGGTGGAGACGAGCAACTACTTGGCGGTCATCAAGGTCGTCGGCGTCGGCGGGGGTGGCGTCAACGCCGTCAACCGCATGATCGATGCCGGCGTGCGCGGCGTGGAGTTCATCGCCGTCAACACCGACGCCCAGGCGCTGTCCATGTGCGACGCCGACGTGAAGATCCACATCGGCGGCACGATCACCAAGGGTCTCGGCGCAGGCGCTGACCCGAGGGTCGGGCGCGACGCCGCGGAGGAGAGCCGCGAGGAGCTCAAGGAGGCCGTCCGCGGTGCGGACATGGTGTTCGTCACCGCCGGCGAGGGTGGCGGCACCGGCACCGGGGCGGCGCCCGTCATCGCCCAGATCGCACGCGAGCAGGGCGCGTTGACCGTCGGCGTCGTGACCCGCCCGTTCTCCTTCGAGGGGGCCCAGCGCACCCGCCGCGCCGAGGACGGCATCGAGGAGCTGCAGAAGCAGGTCGACTCGGTGATCGTCATCCCGAACGAGCGGCTGATCCAGGTCGTCGAGCGGCGCACCTCGATCATCGACGCCTTCCGCATGGCCGACGACGTGCTGCGCCAGGGCGTCCAGGGCATCACCGACCTCATCACCGTGCCGGGGCTGATCAACCTCGACTTCGCCGACGTGCGCACGATCATGCAGGACGCCGGCGCGTCCCTGATGGGCATCGGCACCGCCTCGGGCGAGAACCGCGCGGCCGAGGCCGCCAAGGCCGCCATCTCCTCGCCGCTCCTTGAGACCACCGTCGCCGGCGCGACCGGGGTCCTTCTGAACATCACCGGCGGCGCCGACCTCGGCCTGTTCGAGATCGACGAGGCCGCGGGGATCATCCGCCAGGCGGCCCACGACGACTGCAACGTCATCTTCGGCGCGGTCATCGACGAGGGCGCCGGCGACTCGCTGCGCGTCACCGTCATCGCCACCGGCTTCGACGGCGCCGACGCGGCGCAGGCCTCCTCGTCCACCCCGGAGCCGCGCTTCGGCCGCCGCGACCGCGAGCGCGAGCCGGTCCCGGCTCGCCGGGCGGCCCCGCAGTCCGCGGACAGCGGCCGCCCGCCGATCACGCTCGACTCGTCCGAGCGCAAGGGCTTCGAGATCCCCGACGACGCGCTGGAGATCCCCGACTTCCTGAAGTAGCCGGCCTCAGCGGGCGAGCAGCTCCGCGCCGAGCGTCGCGGTGGCCCGGAGCATGCGGGTGCGCCCGTCGTTGGCGGTCACCAGGGCGGCGCGGTCGCGGCCGGGCGAGACGACGGCGATGGCGACCCACATGCGGTTGCAGCCCTGCTGGGCGAACCCGACGCCCTCGAGCCCGGAGCGCCTGGCGGGGTAGGCCCATCCCATGCCCTGGGCCGGCCCGCCCCCGGGCGGAACCTTCAGGATGCGGTCGATCGACTCCGGCGAGAGGTGGGTGGCCCCGCCGTCGAGGAACTGGGCGACGAACCGCGCCCAGTCGGCGAGCGTGAGGTGCAGCGTCCCGGCCGGCCCGAGCAGCGGCGGGTTGTCGGCGGGCCGGGCGCGCGGCCCCGCGGCGCCCGGGTCGACGGCGGGCCCGCGGCCCACCCCGAGGGCGCGTGGGGCGTGGCCCCACGGCTGGTCGCCTGCCGGCGCGCCGAACCCCGCCGATCTCACCCCGAGGGGGGCGAGCAGGAGTCGGAGGACCGCCTCCTCCCACGCGGTCCCGGTGATGCGCTCGATCACGGCCCCGGCGAGGACGTAACCGAGGTTCGAGTAGAGGAAGCGGCCCGGAC
>JAEMRL010000358.1 GCA_016463385.1 Thermoleophilia bacterium | reverse complement strand
ACGACCGGCACCGCGCTCCACCATGGCAGCGGGCCGAGATACACGCCCGAGATCGCCACGGTCCCCACCCAGACGGCGACCACGCGGCGCGGGTCGGCGAACAGGCGGACGAGGGGCTCCGGGCGCGTCGCGCGTCGCACCCGCGCGAGGCCGAGTATCGACGCCGCCACGGCGAAGGGCACGATCACCGCCACGTACTGGAACTGGATCGAGTACTGCGGGAACCAGTCGGCGAGGATGTTGATCAGGATCTCGGGCAGCGCCCCCATCAGCAGCAGCGGCGCGGCCAGCGGCAGCAGGAGCAGCGGCAGCAGCAGCGCCGCCAGGTAGCTGAGGCGGTCGTAGGAGGCGACCAGCTCCACCGCCTCCCACGGGCGGGTCAGGAGCGTGGTCGCGACCCCGCCGCCATCGGAGCCGAGCGTGCCGTAGCGGTCGACGAACTCCGAGCCCTGCCCGGCGTTGTAGCGGGGGATGACGACCAGCACCGCGAAGGCCGACCAGGCCGCCCCCGCCGCCGCCAGGAACAGGCCGTAGCGCCGCCCGATGCCCCGCACCACCATCCAGACGCCGAGCATCGCGATCGCCAGCCCGACCTCCTCCTTGGTGAGGGCCGCCAGCACGGCCGCGACGCTGAGCACCAGATAGCGGCGCTCCTCCGCCGCCCAGATGCAGAACATCAGCAGGGGCGCGGCGAGCGTGACCGGGTGGAACTCGGTCACGGTGGCCCACTGGGTCGGCGGGTAGAGCAGGTAGACGCCCGCGGCGGCCACGGCGAGGCGGTCGTCGCCGAGCCAGCGGCGGCCGAGCCAGAAGGCGGGCAGGGCGCCGGCGGCCACGATCACGGCCTGGGCGATCAGGAGCGCCTCCGGCAGGTGGCCGGTCCACGCGAGGGGCGTGAAGAGCGCGAGGATCGGATCGACGTGCGCCCCGAGACGGTTGAACTGCTCGCCGTTGACGTCGGTGGTCTCGAGCGGGCGCCCCTCTGCGGTGCTCCACACCGCCTGCACCATGTTCCCGACGTCGAAGCGGCCGGTCCAGAACGCACGGTGGCGGGCCACGGAGAGGTACGAGAACAGGACCGCGTAGACGGCCATCATCGCCCACACGGCGCGCTCGGGCCGCCGCGCGCGGCGGCGCGTCCAGGAGGGGCGCGCGAGGGGCCGGGGGACCGGCGGGGCCGAGCTCACCGGTCGCGACCGGCCAGCACGGCGACGGCGATGAAGACCAGCTCGACCATCGTGAGCATCACGCGCGTCCCCACCGAGAGGGCGACGGCGACGCTTCCGGGCAGGTTCTGCGCGAGCGCGATGGCGAAGGCGCCCTCGCGCACGCCGAGGCCCGAGGGGAAGATGAAGGCGAGGGTCGAGACGGCGAACGAGAGCAGGAACGCGAGACCGACGAAGGCGGGTCCGCCGGCCTCGGCGCCCGCCGCCGAGCGCACCATCAGCCAGATGCCCAGCGCGAGGAGGCCGGCCGTGAGGGCGTACCAGGCCACCAGGCCCGCGAGGGGGCCGGCCGGGATCAGACGGGGCAGCGGCTCGCGCTTCGCCAGGCGCAGCGCCCAGGCCGACATCGGCCCGAACACGCGCGGGTGCAGCACCAGGAGGCCGAGCGGCACCAGCGCCAGCAGCCACACCCGGGCGCCCCCGCCGCCCTCGTAGAGGGCCACGAACGCCACGGCCCCGGCGGCCGCGACCCCGAGGGCGAGGATCTGCTCGTAGACCGTCGCCGCCAGCGTCGCCCGCTTGGGGATGCCGCGCTCGTGGCTGAGCACGACGCGGCCGAGCACCATCAGCACGTTGCCCGGCACGTAGCGCCCGAGCAGCGACCGGGCCCAGATCGACAGCACGGTGCGGGCGGGTGGGCCGCCGGCGTGCAGGCGGTCGACGATCCCCACGTAGCCCAGGCCGCTGGCGAGGTAGAAGACCAGCAGGACGGCGCAACCGAGGGCGAGGATGCCGGGGCTGACCTCCCAGTCGTACTCGGCCACCGACGACCAGCCGTCGATGAGCGCCCACACGAGGAAGGCCAGCACCAGCACGCCCGCGACGAGCCCGCCCCGGCGACGCCACGGGCTCGCGCGGGCGGGCGCGGGCGCCTCCGCCGGGGCCTCAGCCGGGTTCGGCACGCCGCCGCGCGGTGGCCAGGAGGCCGTGGTATCCGGGGCGACGGCCGATGAACGCCGTGTCGATCTCGAGCGCCGCGCGCACGACGCGCGAGGCGAGGCGCGGCGGGGCGCCGCCCGTCGCCCGGCCTCCGCCCGCCTCGAGGCGCCTGGCGAGGGCGCGCCGGTAGACGTGGCGGTGGAAGAAGCCGGTCAGCGGGAAGCCCCATCCCTGGACGTCGACGTCCTCGAACCCGGCCTCCTCCATCCGTGCGCGCAGGACCTCGGGCTCGTAGCGGCGCCGGTGGCCGGCCCAGCGGTCGGTCCAGTCGTAGCGGTACGGGTTGGCGGGGACGGTCACCAGCAGGAAGCCCCCGGGCCGCAGCACGCGCGCGAGCTCGCCGAGCGCGGCGCGGTCGTCGTCCAGATGCTCGAGGACCTCCGCGCACACCGCGCCGTCGAAGGCCGCGTCGGGGAGATCGATCCTCTGGAGATCGCCCGGGATCACCGGGTTCCCCTCCAGGGCGCCGCGCTCGCGCAGCGCCCGGCGGGTCCACTCGCAGAGCTCCGGGCTGTAGTCGGTCGAGGTCACCCGCAGGCCGGCGTCGATCATCTTCAGCGTCAGGCTCCCGGCGCCCGCGCCCGCGTTCAGCACCTGGGGACCGGGCAGGGCCGGCAGGAGCCGACGCATCACCAGCGACTCCCGGTAGTCGTGGCGGGGGCCGTAGAGCTCGGGGGTGGCGCCCCAGTCGTGTGTCTCGGCGATGCTCATCTGCTGGAGATTAGGGGCGCGAGGGCGTCGAGCAGCGCGGAGGCGGCCGCCGGTGGCGCGCCGCGGCGCAGGTAGACGGCGTGCGCGGCGGTGCCGAGGCGCTCCCGCAGCGCCGCGTCGGCGCCCAGCCGGGCGAGGGCGGCGGCGAGGGCGGGGGCGTCTCCCGGGGGCACCAGGAGCGCGCTGACGC
>JAEMRL010000357.1 GCA_016463385.1 Thermoleophilia bacterium | reverse complement strand
CAGGCGCCCGGCGAAACCCGCGGCCGCACGCGCCTGGGCGCCTCGCTCGCCCGACATCGAGCGCGGCTCGCCCACCACGATCCGCTCCGGGGCCTCCGCCGCGATCACGGCATCGAGCTGCCGGCGGCCGGCCGGCGCATCGACGCGTGCGATGGCCGTCAGCGGCCGAACGATCGTCCCGGTGGGGTCGCTGACGGCGACGCCGGTGCGGGCCGACCCGTGGTCGAGGGCGAGAACCTTCACGCCCCCCGGGGCGTTGTCAGGATCGCCCGGGCGGCGTCGAGCGCGTCGGCGAGCTTCGACGGGTCCTTGCCCCCGGCGCGCGCCATCGCGTCCTTGCCTCCCCCTCCGCCTCCGACGATCGGCGCGACCTCGCGGATGATCGATCCGGCCGACAGGCCTGCGGCGACCGCCTCGGGGGTGAGGTTGGCGGTGAGCAGGGCCTTGCCGTCGGCCACGGCGCCCAGCACCACGGCCGCCCCGGGGCCCATCTTCTGCTTCACCCGGTCGGAGATGGCGAGCAGCTCGTCCATGTCCCCCGCCTCCACCTGCACGGCGAGGGCGGTGACCGCGCCGACCGTGACGGCGCCCTCGGTGAGCCCGGCGACGTCGGTCTTCGTCGTCTTCGCCTTCTTCAGCTCGGCCTGCAGCTCGCGGATGCGCTCGTCGCGGGCCGCGATCTCCTGGGTCAGCGCGCGCTCACGGCCGCGCAGGTACTCGACCGCGGCGATGCCCGTGAGGGCCTCGATGCGGCGTGCGCCCGCGCCGGTGGAGGCCTCGGAGACGATCACGAAGGGGCCGATCTCGCCGGTGCTCGCCACGTGGGTTCCGCCGCAGAGCTCCTTCGAGAAGTCGCCCGTGCTGACGACGCGCACGAACTCGCCGTACTTCTCCTCGAACAGGCCGATGGCGCCGCGCTGGGTCGCCTCCTCGCGGGCCACGACCTCCCACTCCACCGGCTGGTCCTCGGCCACGCGCCCGTTCACCATCGCCTCGATCCGCTCGAGCTGCTCGGGCTCGACGCGGCCGCGGTGGGTGAAGTCGAAGCGCAGCTTGTCGGGCCCGACGTAGGAGCCCGCCTGGCGCACGCCCTCGCCGAGCGTGCCGCGCAGCGCCCAGTTGAGGACGTGGGTGGCCGTGTGGTTGGCCTGGATCTGACGGCGACGCGGGGCGTCGACCGTCGCGACGACCTCGCTGCCCACCCCGAGCACGCCCTCGGTCTGGCGCGCGCGGAGCACCTGGTCGGCACCGAGGCGGAAGGCGTCGATCACCGTCGCGCGGCCGCCGGCGCCGGCGATCTCGCCGATGTCCGACACCTGGCCGCCGCCCTCGGCGTAGAAGGGCGAGGTCTCGAGCTTCAGCAGGGCCGTCCCGTCGCCGAGGTCCTCCCAGGCGGTGATGCGGGTGTCGGCCCGCACGTCGTCCCAGCCGGTGAACTCGCTGGCGGCGCTCTCGCGCGCCACCGCGGAGACCCGGTCGGCGAGACCCGGGTCGTCGCCCCCGGCGCCGCCGCCTGCGCGCGAGCGCACGCGCTGCTCCTCCATCAGCCGCTCGAAGCCCGCGTCGTCCACCTGCAGGCCGGCCTCGTGGGCCGCCTCGAGGGTCAGGTCGAGGGGGAAGCCGAACGTGTCGTGGAGGCGGAACGCGTCGTCGCCCGCGACGGTGCCGCCCTCGCGCGAGCGCTCGATCACCTCCGACAGCAGGCGCCGCCCCTGGGTCAGGGTGCGGGCGAACTGCTCGGCCTCCGCGCCGATCACGTCGCGGACCTCGCCCGCGCGCTGCACCAGCTCCGGGTAGGCGTCGCCCCAGCCCTCCACCACCGGCTCGGCGAGCGCGGCGATCGCCGCCGGCTCGAGCCCGAGGTGACCGGCCTCGCTCACCGCGCGCCGGATGATGCGGCGCAGCACGTAGTCGCGGCCCTCGTTGCCCGGGATCACGCCGTCGGAGGCGAGGAAGGTCATCGCGCGGCCGTGATCGGCGAGCACGCGGAAGGCGCGATCGTCGCGGGGGTCGGCGCCGTAGGCGCGGCCCGAGGCGCGCTCGGCCCAGGCGATCAGCGGGCGGAAGCCGTCGGTCTCGAACACCGAGGGCACGTCCTGCAGGATCGCCGCCATGCGCTCGAGGCCGGCGCCGGTGTCGATGTTCTTGGCCGGCAGCGGGGCGAGGGTGCCGTCGGCCGCGCGGTCGTACTGCATGAACACCAGGTTCCAGTACTCGAGGTACCGGTCGCCGCCCACCACCGGGCCGCCGGCGGGGCCGAACGACTCGCCCCGGTCGAGGTAGAGCTCGGTGTTGGGGCCGCAGGGGCCGGTCGGGCCGGCCTTCCAGAAGTTGTCGGCCTCGCCGAGGCGCTGGATCCGCTCGCGCGGCACGCCCAGCTCGACCCAGCGCTCGAGCGCCTCGTCGTCGCCCGGCACGCCATCCATGCCCTCGAAGACCGTGATCCAGATCTGCTCGGGGTCGAGTCCGAACACCTCGGTGGAGACCTCCCACCCGAAGCGGATGGCGTCGTCCTTGAAGTAGTCGCCGATCGAGAAGTTGCCGAGCATCTCGAAGAACGTCAGGTGCCGGGCGGTGTGCCCCACCTGGTCGATGTCGTTGGTGCGGAAGCACTTCTGCGAGCTCGTCATCCGGCGCGCCGGCGGGTCGCCGGCGCCGAGGAAGTACGACTTCAGAGGCTGCATCCCGGCGATCGTGAGCAGCACCGAGGGGTCGTCCTCGAACGGGATCAGCGAGGCCGACGGGATGGCGAGATGGCCCTGCTTCTCGAAGTACTCGAGGAAGGCCGCACGGATCTGGTTGGTGGTCATCCGGTCGATTCTAGTGAAGCGCCCGACCCGGGCTCACTCACTGCGGAACGCGTTGCGCACCTCGCGGTCGAGCTCCTCCTCGGCCTGGGCGGCCGCGCGCTTGCCCGCGCCGAGGGCCTCCCGGATCTGGCCCGGGATGCGCTCGCGCTCGCGCTTGAGCGTGTCGATCCAGAGCTTCGGATCGAGCGCGCCGATCGAATGGAGCCAGCCGACCGCGCCGGCGGCGATGCCGATCTTGATCAGGCGTCCCATCAGTAGGGGC
>JAEMRL010000356.1 GCA_016463385.1 Thermoleophilia bacterium | reverse complement strand
GCGCGCCCGCCGACGGGGCCGACTCGTCGAACGCAGCGCCCCCGGCCGCGGCGGCCGTCGCGCCGGGCGCGCAGGCGCCCGTCCCGGCGACGGATCGCGCACGGAAGGTGACCGCCGAGACCCGGGTCCAGGTGGAGGACGTCGAGGCGTTGTCGAGCGCGAGCACGTCGGCCATGCGGACCGTTCGCACGCTCGGGGGTTTCACCGCGAGCTCCGACTACGACGTGCCGAGCGGGGCCGAGGGCACCAACCGCCTCGTCTTCCGCGTGCCGGTCGACCGGGCCGAGGACGCGCTCGCCGCGTTCGGGCGCCTCGGCGTCGTCACCGGGCAGAGCGCGGACATCGTCGATCTGACCGAGCGGCTCGGCGCCCAGGGCGACCGGGCGGACGCGCTGCGCGCCACCGTGGCCGGGCTGCGCGCCCGCGCCGCCGCCGATCCCGCCGACGCCGCGCTGGCCGCCGAGCTCGCGCGCGCCGAGGCGTCGCTCGCCCGGGCGGAGGCCCAGCGTGCCGCGACCGAGCGCGCGACCCGCCTCGCGACCCTGCGGCTGACGCTCACCACGCAGGGGCCGCCTCCGCCGATCACGGGGGAGGGACGCTTCATGGGCCCGCTCTCGCGCGCCGGGGCGCGGCTCGGCGACGCGACCGCCTGGCTGCTCGGGGCGCTGGTGCTGGTGGGCCCCTTCGTCCTCCTCGCCGCGGGCGCCGGCTGGGGCGCGCTGCGCCTGCGGGGGCGCTCGCGGAGCCGCCTCATGGGCTCCGCCTGACCGGAGCCCGCGGGCCTAGGGAGTCCGGATGGTCGCCAGGTCCTCGGGGACGATCTCGAGATGGGCGCACAGTTTCGAGCCGCGGGCCTGCAGCCAGCCCCAGCGGGGCCTCCGGTCGCCGTCGATCGCCTCGCCCACGCTCCCCGGGTTCACGAAGAGGCACTTGCCCGCGGTGCGCACCAGGGCGCGGTGGGTGTGGCCGCTGACGATGCAGTCGGGCTTGCCGAGATCCGCCACGAGGCGGGCCAGGGCCTTGTCGGAGGTCCCGGCGTCGATCGCGTCCCGCGGATCCTCGGGCGCCCCGTGCATCATCACGATCACGAAGCCCTGCAGCTTCACCCGGACCACCAGCGGCAGGGCCGCAAGGTACTCCAGGTTCGCGGCGCTCAGCTGGTTGGTGGTCCAGGCCCGCGACCCGACGCGCGCGGCCTTCGGGTCGTCGGGTGCGCGCCGGCGTCGCACGGCGACCTTGCGGTCGGTGTTGCCCCTCACGCAGGGCCACCCGGTCTCGCGAATCGTGGTGACGCAGGCCTCGGGGTCGTCGCCGCGCATCACCAGGTCGCCCGTGCAGATGCCCCGCGTGAACCCTGCCGCGAGGATCGCCCCGAGCGTCGCCCGGAGCGCCGGTGCGTTGGCGTGGATGTCCCCGAGCAGGGCGAGCCGGTCAGGCATCGCCACCGATTCCCAGTGCGCTCTCCAGTCGCGGCCGGAAGCGCTCGGCCTTCAGCCGCCGCCACTCGTCCATGAATCGCCCGTAGAGCTCATCTCGCTCCCGCCGCCGCCGGCCGATCAGGGCGTGGACGCCGATCCGCTCGTCGGCCCGCCGGCCCACCTCGAGCTGGGCCTGGAACTCCCGGAAGGCCGCCTCCGAGCGGCGGCGCCGCCCCGGACGCGCCGCGGCATCGGCCACGAGCCGCTGCGCCGCGCCGGCCTCGCGGCCGGAGAGCCAGGAGAGGTGCTCCTCGAGCATCGGGATCTGGACGTCGCAGTCGTGGATGTCGCCGAGCACGTCCTGCAGCCCGGCGACCTCGTCGGTGAACGGCTTCAGGTTGCTCCCGAACGCGACGCCGAAGATCTCCAGCAGGTAGCGCAGGCGCTTGCAGGCGATGCGCATGTCGTGCAGCTCGGTCACGTTCGAGGGGTCGGCCACCAGCCCGTCGTACGAGTAGACCTCGTCGATGCGGACGGTGAGGATCGCCCGGGCGTTCGGGCGCAGCTTGCGGTCGGGGTCCAGGCCCTCGACGGCGCGGGGCTTGGCCATCAGCCCGCCGCCGGGGGGCGGGGGTCGAGCCGCTTCATCGTGACGCCCGTGTGCTTCTCCATGTAGCGCACCAGGCGCGCCTCGAACCCCTCGGCGTCGATGCGGGAGAACAGCTCGGCGATCACGGGCGCCTCGGCCGCCCGGTCCTGGCGGTAGCGCGCGATCAGGCCCTCCAGCCCCGGGCGCTCATCGGCGTCCATCGTCACGAGGGTCGCGGTCAGCCGCTCGACGGCGACGTCCAGGTCGCGCGCGTCGCCGAGCACGTCGGTGATCTCCTTCACCTGCCGCAGCAGGGGACGGAACGACTTCCGGGGGAATGCGGCGTCGAAGGCGTCCATGGCCGCGCGCAGGCGGCGCGAGGAGACGCGCATCGCGTGCAGCTCCTCGATGTCCTCACCCAGCAGCGTGCCGTCGCGGTAGCTCATCATCTCCCGCCACCGGGTCAGGATCACGCGTCCCGCGGCGTCCCGGAACCCGGCGCCCGCCCGGAGCCCGGGGACATCCCACGCCCGTGCCACCGCGGCCTACTCCGCGGCCCGGCGGCGCACCATGACCGACTCGCGGACGGCGGTGCGCAGGGACTTGCCACTCGCGATGACGGCCCAGTCGATGTCGAGCTCCGAGCCGAGATCGACCAGCGCGCGGATCACGGCGCCCTCGTCGATGTCGGGCCCCGAGAGGGCGAGGGCCTCCTTCAGCCAGCCGATCTGCGGCTTGGAGAGGGCCACCGTCACCTCGCGGCGCGCGTCCTTGCGCTTCGTGCGGATCGCGTCGTCGCCGAGGCGCACGTACACCGACGCGGGAGGCCCGGTGGGGGCGCCGAGGACGGACTGGTAGCTGACGCGCCTCATGCCCCGTCCCCCTGATCGGTCATGCCGGCCTCCAGGCTCAGGCGCCGGTCCTCGGCGAGATCGCGGATCGTGTCCTCGCCGATCTGCTCCTCGCCCCGCTCGGCGGCGACGAAGAGGGCGTTGGCGAGCAGCAGGTTCACCAGGCGCGGCACCCCGCCGGTCTCGGCGTGCACGGCGCGCGCGGCGCGCTTGGAGAGGATCCGGCGCCCGGCGCCCGCCAC
>JAEMRL010000355.1 GCA_016463385.1 Thermoleophilia bacterium | reverse complement strand
AAAGCCGCGCGTGACCCGAAGAAGAAAAAGGCCGCCAAACGCAGCGCGCCCGAGGGCGAAGTGGGTTGGGACGCGAAGACGTTTGAGAAACTCATGGTTGCGCCCTCCGAGCCGCTGGTGTCGCGCTTCGACAGGGGCGCCCGCGTCTACGACCTCCAGCTGCGGCTCGAGCGCGCGGCGCACCGCGCGGCCGCCGAGATGGCCGGCCCGCTCGCCGGGACCCGCGTGATCGATCTCGCGGCGGGCACCGGTGCGCTCGCGAGAGCTCTGCGGGAACGCGATCCGGGGATCGCGACGCTGACGCTGGTGGACGGCTCGCCCCGGATGCTGCAGCGGGCCGCGGCCCGGTCGGGTGGCGGCCCGGTCCCGCTCCGCACGCTCATCGCCGACGTCCGCGCGGTGCCCCTCCCCGACGCCTCCGCCGATCTGGTCTCCATCGGCTACCTGCTCCACCTGCTCGATCCGGGGTCGCGGGCGCGGGTGCTCACGGAGGCGCGGCGTCTGCTCGCGCCCGGCGGCCGGCTGGTCGTCGTCGTGCACGCCGCGGCGGGTGGCCGGGCCGGCCGGGCCCATCGCCGGGCCTGGAGGGTGATGTCGCGCCTCGTCCCGGGCGGGCTCGTGGGTCATGGCCCGATGTCCGGCCTGGACGCGGCCGTGGAGGAGGCCGGCTTCGTCGTCGAGATGGCGCGGACGGTGCCGGGCGTCTACTGGAGTCGTGTCGTGGTCGCCCGCCGCGCGCCGCGATAGCGTGGGACCGGTGATCGAGCACCCCACGCCGCCGATCGTCCCCCTGCCGGTGCCCGACGCCCTCGCCGCGGTCGTGGCGGCCGAGCGCGGGCTGCTCGCCCTCGGGATGCCCGGCTGCGCCGCCTGCATGCTCCTGCCGGCGTCGCTGGCCGAGATCGCCGGCGCGCGCCCGGAGCTGGTCGTCGCGATCGGGGAGTTCGCGAGCATCGACGACTGGCGCTGGCGCGAGGAGCTGCTCTGGCCCCGGGGCATCCGCGTGAGCCGTTCGTCCGTGCCCGCGCTGGCCCTCCTCGCCGGCGGAGAGGTGGTCGCCACCCGGCCGGGTGGCGGTCCCGCGATGGTCATCGACCGCTGGCTGGAGCCCCTGCTCGGGGCGGCGGCGTACCCGCTGGGCGACGAGCCGACGCCGGCCGAGCTTGCGGCCCTCGACGCGGTGACCGGCGTGATCGCCCGCCACCGCGCCGTCAAGGGCCGCCGGGAGTCGTCGCTCGGCGCGACCTGAGGACCGCCTCCGGCCCCCGCCTTCAGCCGTTCGTCTCCGGACGACCCTCGATGCCCTCCCTGGTGCTGCGCACGCGCACGATCCGCTCGGCGTGGCTGATCTCATCGATCTCGCCCACCGGCACCACGACCTTCCTCCCCGGGAGGATGTTGCGGGTGTCGACGACGATCGAGGCGATCGACCAGGTCGTGTCGTCGAGCAGCAGATCCTCGACGTGGCCGACCTCGTCGTCGGTCGCCTGGACGTGGTATCCGGTCACCTCGCGGGCGCTGCGCAGGTGGGGATCGCCCTGCTCGGGCTCGACGATCCCCGGGGGCGACAGGTCCGGCTCGATCGGCGCGAGGGCGCCCGAGGACGGATAGCCGGCGGCGAAGCCCCAGTAGGGCACGTAGCCGTAGTAGCCGTAGAGGTCGGTCTCCCACTGGCGTGAGACGGGCTCGTCGGCCGAGAGGGGAGGGCTGCCCTCCACCTGCTCACGCGTCAGGCCCACCGTGACGCGCCCCTCGATGCCGCCGACGGCCTCGGGCGCCAGCAGCACCCGGCGGCCGGTCAGCCACCCGCCGGTGTCGGCGGTGAGGTACCGCACCCGCCAGCGCTCGTCGTCGAACAGGAGGTCCTCGACCGTCCCGATCTCCCCGTCGACCGCCTGGAGCGGCAGGCCCCGAACCCCGTCGATGCTCGTGATCATGGTGTCCTCCTCCTCCGGATACAGGAGGAGGCTTCCCGTTGGGGGCGGCCCCGAACCGACGTGTCCCGGCCGGGCGCGTCCCGTGAATCGCGGCTTCACGCGCAGGCCACCATGACGTAACCCCCGGCCGGGGCCCGCCTGGGAGCCTCGCGACGTGAGGAGCCTCTCGGCCGAGCGCGGCACCGTGGCCGGCGTCACGGCGCTTGCCGCCGCGGCGCTGGCGGTGCGTTCGCCCGCCCTCGGAGTCCCCGACCTGGGTCAGGCGGAGCATCAGAAGCTGATCGCGGTCGCCTCCTGGCGCGCGGGCGATCTCATCGTCGACGGCGAGCACCCGGCGTTGTTCAAGGCGCTCGTGTTCCTCTCCACGGAGGCGGCCGGCGCGACCGCCGCCGCGCTGAGGACACCGAGCGTCCTGGCAGGAGCCGCCTCCTGCGTGCTCGTGGCGATGATCGGGTTCCGGCTCCACGGCCGCGTGGCGGGATGGACCGCGGGCGGCCTGATGGCCTTCGGGACGATCTCCGTGGGCATCGACCGGGTGGGCAAGGAGGACGCGGTGATGATCGCCCTCGCGCTCGCCGGGATCCTGTGCTGGCTGCGCGCGGGCGAGGACGCACGCTGGTGGATGGGCGCCGCCGCCTTCGCGGGGGCGGCGGTCGCGGTCAAGTACGAGGCGCTGCCGCTGCTCCCCGCGCTCTGGGTCGCCGGTCGCGCCGGGCTCGGGCCGGCTCCCCCGGGGGGCCTCCGGGCCGCGGCGTCGCTGACGGCCCTCTTCCTGGCGGTTCACATCGCCCTCAATCCCCTGCTCCTGTCCCCGGCGCAGTGGGCGTTCCTCGCCGACTTCACGACGAGCCTGCTCGACCACCGGCCGCCGGGCGACGGCTCGATCGTCCCGACGCGGGGCTTCGCCGCGGCCGGGGAGGTCCACGAGGTCAAGCCGGTCTGGTACTACGCGCTCTACCTCGGGCTCAAGGCGCAGCCGGTCTGGGTGGGGCTGGTCGCGGCGGGTGTCGTGCTCGCGGCCGTCCGTCGCCGCCGCGAGGACCTGCTGCTGCTGGCATGGGCGGGCGGGTACGTGCTCGCGATCTCGGTGGTCCCGTTCGGCTTCGCGCGCTATCTCGCGCCCGCCCTGCCCGCTCTCGCGCTGCTCGGCGGGGGCGCCGCCGCCGAGCAG
>JAEMRL010000354.1 GCA_016463385.1 Thermoleophilia bacterium | reverse complement strand
AGGTTCGGGATGCGCGACGGCAGCACGAGCGGCTCGCTGCGGCGGTCGTCGTAGGTCGGCGCGTCGTCGACGGTGTCCTCGTCGATGTCGCGGAGCATCTCGGTGGCCAGCCGCGACAGCTTGGCCTCGGTGTACCGCATGGCGGCGGCGGCGAACTCGCTCGAGCCGAAGTTCCCCTGGCCGTCCACGAGGGGGTAGCGGGAGGCGAAGTCCTGCGCGAGGCGCACGAGGGTGTCGTAGATCGACTGGTCGCCGTGCGGGTGGAACTCACCCATCACGCGGCCGACGATGTTGGCGCTCTTGACGTAGGCGCGCTCGGGCTGGAGGCCCATGTCGTGCATCGCGAAGAGCACCCGGCGGTGCACGGGCTTCAGCCCGTCGCGCACGTCGGGCAGCGCGCGGCCCACGATCACGCTCATCGCGTAATCGAGGTAGGACGAGCTCATCTCCCGATCGAGCTCACGGGGCTCGATCCGGCCGTGACGGTCGATCGCCATTACCTACTCACCCCTACCTAGACGTCGCGATGTCCTAGACATCGAGGAAGCGGACGGATCGGGCGTTGTCCTCGATGAAGGCGCGACGCGGCTCCACCTTGTCGCCCATCAGCTTGGAGAAGAGCTCGCCCACGGCCGCCTCGTCCTCCATCATCACGCGCTGGAGCAGACGCCGGTCGGTGTCCATGGTGGTCTCCCAGAGCTGCTCGGCGTTCATCTCGCCGAGGCCCTTGAACCGGCTCAGCTGCACGCCCTCGCGGCAGAGGTCGAGCACCGCGGCGCGCAGCGCCTCGTAGCTCGCCGCCGTGCGGGTGCGATTGCCGCGCGCGATCCGGAACGGCGCCGTGCCGACCTGCTCGCGCAGCTTGGTGCGCGCGCCCCGGAGGCCCGCCAGCTCGCGGGTGCGGAAGATCTCGAGCGGGATCGTGACGGTCCGCGCCTCCCCGGTGCTCGCCTGCACCGACCGGGCGAGGATGCTCTGACCGGCGGCGTCGGTGCCCTCCACCGACAGGGTGGCACGCTCGTCCGAGGCACCGTTGACGATCGCCGTCAGGGCGTCCAGGTCGGCCGGATCGGCCTCGACGAGGCCGTGGATCTGCAGGAAGTCCATCGTCTCCGAGCCGAAGGTGCCGCGCAGGTTGCCGGCCCAGGCCTCGTGCTCCTTGAGCACCCTCTGGAAGCGCTGGTAGCGCGCCTTGGTGAGGCCGTTCGACTGGCCGGCGGCGTCCTCGAGGGTGAGGTCGCCGAGGTTCCGCTCCAGCAGCCAGTCCTCGAGCTCGCTCTCCTTCTCGATGTACTGCTCCTGGTTGCCCTGCTTGACCTTGTAGAGCGGCGGGCACGCGATGTAGACGAAGCCCTCCTCGATCAGCGGCCGCATGTGCCGGAAGAGGAAGGTCAGGATCAGCGTGCGGATGTGGGCGCCGTCCACGTCGGCGTCGGTCATGATGATCAGCTTGTGGTACCGGGCCTTCGTGATGTCGAAGTCCTCGTCGATGCCCGTGCCCATCGCGGTGATCATCGCCTGGATCTCGGTGTTGGAGAGGACCTTGTCGATCCGGGCCTTCTCCACGTTGATGATCTTGCCGCGCAGCGGCAGGATCGCCTGGAAGCTCGACTGGCGGGCCATCACGGCCGAGCCGCCGGCCGAGTCGCCCTCCACCACGAAGATCTCGGTGTTCGCCGGATCGCGGTCGGAGCAGTCGTGCAGCTTGCCCGGCAGGCTCGTCGAGTCCATCGCGCCCTTGCGGCGCGCCAGATCGCGCGCCTTGCGGGCCGCCATGCGCGCCTGGGAGGCGTTGATCGCCTTGCCGCAGATCGCCCGGGCCTCGGCGGGGTGCTCCTCGAGGTACTCGGCCAGGCGCTGGGTCACCGCGGCGTTGACGAAGCCGGTGATCTCCGAGTTGCCGAGCTTGGTCTTGGTCTGGCCCTCGAACTGGGGCTCGCGGAGCTTGACCGAGATGATCGCGGTGAGCCCCTCGCGGGTGTCGGGGCCCTCGAGGTTCTCGTCCTTCTCCTTGAGGAGGCCCTTCGCGCGCGCGTAGTCGTTGAGCGTGCGCGTCAGGGCCGTGCGGAAGCCGGTCAGGTGGCTGCCGCCCTCGTGCGTGTTGATGTTGTTCGCGAAGGTGTAGACCGACTCGCTGTAGGCCGCGGTCCACTGGAGTGCGACCTCGAGGGAGGCCTCGCTCTCCTGCTCGAGGTAGACCACGTCGCGGTGCACCGGGTCGCGCGACTCGTTGAGGTGCCGCACGAAGTCCTGGATCCCGCCCTCGTAGTGGAACTCGACCTCGCGGCCCTCGCCGCGGCGGTCCACGAGCCGCACGAGCAGGCCCTTGGTGAGGAACGCCGTCTCGCGCAGGCGCTGGGCCAGCGTGTCGAAGTCGAAGTCGGGCTCCTCGAAGATGCTCTGGTCGGGGAGGAACGAGATCGTGGTGCCGGTGTCGGAGGCGTCGCCGACGCGCTCGATCGGGCCGAGCGGCACGCCGATCTCGTACCGCTGCTCGAAGGCCCCGCCGTCGCGGCGCACCTGGGCGTGGAGGGACTCGGAGAGGGCGTTCACGACGCTGCTGCCGACGCCGTGCAGGCCGCCGGACACCTTGTAGCCCTCGCCGCCGAACTTGCCCCCGGCGTGGAGGACCGTCAGGACCACCTCGAGTGCGCTCTTGCCCCCCTGGTCGGCCATCGCCGAGACGGGGATGCCGCGCCCGTTGTCGGACACGGTGCACGAGCCATCGGGGTGGAGGGTGATCTCGACGCGGTCGCAGTACCCGGCGAGGGCCTCGTCCACGCTGTTGTCGACCAACTCGTAGACGAGGTGGTGGAGTCCGCGCGGGCCCGTCGATCCGATGTACATGCCCGGACGTCGGCGGACCGCTTCGAGTCCCTCGAGGACGGTGATGTCCCCCGAGTCATAGGTCGTGGTCACCGACGGTACGTCGGGCGTTGGCTGGATCTGATGCCTCCTCAGGACGGTCCCGGCAGTTTAGCACCCCCCTCCCCCGGAATCGCCTGTTTTGTGCCCTATTTGCAGGTATTTCACCTGTCACCACCGCGGTCCCGACGCGCCGCGGAGGCTGCGGCCGCCCGTTCGATCAGACCGCGGAGCACGGGGTCGCCCACGG
>JAEMRL010000353.1 GCA_016463385.1 Thermoleophilia bacterium | reverse complement strand
AGCGCCTCGGTCAGGGCCGCCACGTGCGCCCGCTCCACGCCTCCCATCGCCGCGGTCATGCGCGCGACCGTGGGCCCGAGGGCCGGAACCCGGGCCGCGCGGGTGTAGAGCGCGGCCTGCAGGTGCTCGAGGGCCAGGGCGTGGTTGAGGATGGCGGCGTCGCCGGCCGGGTCGGTCGCCGCGTGGGCCTGCGCGCCCACGGCCAGGGCCGCGGCGCCGGCGCCGAGCGCTCCGACGAACGCCCGCCGCGTCAGGGGCGCCGTCACGGCACCAGTTCCGGGTCGAGTCCCGCCTCGGTGAGCGCGGCGGCCACCTCGTCGCGGGTGCGGCCGCGGTCGAAGACGTGGTGGGAGGGCGTCACGCCCACCAGGCCCCGGGCCCACGCCGCGTGGCGGGCGTCGACCGAGGCGATACGCGACGTCGCCGCGAGCGCCTCCGGGCCCAGGTCGCCCGCGATCGCGTTCAGCGCGCGCACCGTCAGGTCCTCGAGCCGCACCGCCATGTGGGCGAAGGCCGCGTCGTCGGCTGCCACCTGCCAGAGGTCGGGCCGCGGCGGATCGCCCGCCGCTCCGGCCAGGGCCGTCAGGGCCGCGACGTGCTCCTCCTCGTGGCCGGCGGCGACGCGCGCGAAGAAGAGCAGGTCGGGGCGCAGCGCCTCGGCGCGCGCCGCCTGCGAGTAGAGGCGCGCCTGGATGTGCGACAGGGCGAGCGCGGTGCGGATCCGCCCGGCGTCGCTGCCGGCGGCCGCGGCGCGCCCGGCGCCGAGGGCCGGACCGCTCGCGAGCAGGGCGACGCCGCCCACCGTCGCGCGGTGCAGCAGTCGGCCCCGCGTGAGCCTCGTCATCGCCGTCGTCGCAGCGGTCGCCGCATCCCCTTCCCATCGGCAGCGCCGGGGCCCGCTGGACTCCCGTGACACGCCGGGCGGGCGCCGACGGCACCGGCGTTGCTAGCGTCCCCCGCCTGTCCCGCGTCCGCATCACCGAGTTCACCGACCCCCTCTGCCCGTGGGCGTTCAGCGCCGAGCCGTTCCGGCGCCGCCTGGACTGGCTCTACGGGGACGCGATCGAGTGGCGCGTCCGGCTCGTGGGGCTGAGCGACTCGCCGCAGCACTACCTCGACGCGGGCTTCACGCCGGACGTCCAGGCGAGGGCCTTCCGCACGATCGCCCACGACCACGGCATGCCGATCGACACCGCCGAGCGGCCGCGCATGGAGGCCTCCGTGCCGGCCTGCCGGGCCGTCGTCGCCGCCCGCCTGAACGCGCCGGACCGGATGCGCCCCCTTCTGCGCGGCCTCCGGATCCGGCACTTCCGCGGTGACCTGATCGACGAGGCACCGGTCATCGAGGCCGCCGCGGCCGCGGCCGGGATCGACCCCGCCGATCTCGCCCGCTGGACCGCCGATCCGGCCACCGGGGCGGCGCTCGCCGACGACATGGCCGCGGCCCGGGCGCCCACCCCGGCCGCCCTCGCGCAGGACGGGCGTCTGGCCGGCTGGTCGGGGGGCCGGCGCTACACCTGCCCGTCCTACGAGTTCGAGGACCTCTCCGGCGGCGCGCACCTCTCCGCTCCCGGCTTCCAGCCCTTCCGCGTCTACGAGGTCGCGATGGCCAACCTCGCGCCGGACCTCCCCCGGGCCGACCCGCCGGCGAGTGCGGACGAGCTGCTGCGCTGGGCGGGCGAGCCGCTCGCCACCAAGGAGGTCGCCGTGGTGCGCGACATCTCGGTCGCGGAGGCCCGCGAGGAACTCGGGCGCATCGCCGACGAGGACCACGTCGGCGCCGACGGCTTCTGGAGCCTCAGGCCCTGACCGCCCTCGGCGGCCCGAACCGGGCTCAGCCGATCAGATCGACGAGATCCGCCACCGAGTCGACGACCCGTGAGGGCCGGTAGGGGAAGCGGTCGATCTGGTCACGGGAGGTCGAGCCCGTGAGCACGAGGATGGTCTCCAGCCCCGCCTCGAGCCCCGAGACGATGTCGGTGTCCATCCGGTCGCCGACCATCGCGGTCGTCTCCGAGTGCGCGTCGATCGCGTTGAGCGCCGAGCGCATCATCAGCGGGTTGGGCTTGCCCACGTAGTAGGGGGCGACGCCCGTCGCGGTGCTGATCAGGGCCGCGACGGCGCCGGTCGCGGGCAGCGGGCCCTGCGGCGTCGGGCCGGTGGTGTCCGGGTTGGTGGCGATGAAGCGCGCTCCGGCGGCGATCAGCCGGATCGCCTGCGTGATGCGCTCGAAGCTGTAGGTGCGGGTCTCGCCGAGCACCACGTAGTCGGGCGAGCGCTCGGTCAGCGTGTAGCCGACCTCGTGGAGCGCCGTGGTCAGCCCCGCCTCTCCGATCGTGAAGGCGGTGCCCCCGGGCCGCTGGTCGCGCAGGAAGCGCGCCGTGGCGAGCGCCGAGGTCCAGATCGACTCCTCCGGCACCTCGAGGCCGCTCGCGCGCAGCCGCGCGGCCAGGTCGCGCCGGGTGTAGATCGAGTTGTTCGTGAGCACGAGGAACGGCGTCCCCGTCTCGCGCAGCCTCGCGAGGAACTCGGCGGCCCCGGGGATGGCCTGCTCCTCATGGACGAGGACGCCGTCCATGTCGGTGAGCCAGGTGCGGATCTCCTCGCGCGGCACGCCCGCACACTAGACGGCCCGGCCCGGGCGCGCCGGGCCGTCTCGGGCTCGTCGCGGCGCCTACTGGAGGTAGTCCTCGACGGTCCCCTCGTCGCGCGCGCCGGCGCGGTCCGGGTCGAGCCCGGCCTCGGCCCGGGCCCGGCGCTGGCGCAGGAGATCCCAGTAGCGGTCGAGCTCGACGCGCACCTCCTCGAGCCGGGCGTGGGCCTCCGCGTCGAGGCCCTCCCCCTCGCCCTGCTCCAGCAGCCGGTGCTCCTCGGCGACCAGTCCCTCGATGCGGTCGTGAACCTGCGCGTCGTCCATCGTCCCCCCTCGTCCGCGGCGTCACCCTCTCCAGTGCCCTCCGCCGCGGCGCGCCACACGTGCCGGTCCCATACGCTGCGGGCGTGATCGACCTCGTGCTCGACGACCTGCGCGCGGCCGCCGGCATCGGCGTCGCCGGGAACTTCGCCGGGCACCTCGAGCAGGCGGGCGAGGCCGCCGACTTCGTGGGAGTGGTCGCCG
>JAEMRL010000027.1:10039-12402 GCA_016463385.1 Thermoleophilia bacterium | reverse complement strand
CCGAGCTGCTCGAAGAAGAGCCGGTGCATCACCAGGCCCACCGGGTGCCCGAACCAGCCGTCCACCACCCCCCGCGCCGCGGCGAAGTCGTCGCCGCGCAGCGGTCGGGAGGCGAGCGCCGCGACGTCCACGGCCGCCGCCTCCCGTCGTGTCAGGCCGGCGCCGAGGCCAGGCGGGCCACGTAGTCCTCGAGCAGGAGCAGGTTCGACTCGCCGGCGCGGCGGGTGACCTGCAGGAGCTCGCCCATGGTGGCGATCTCCTCGACCTGCTCGCTGACGTACCACTGCAGGAAGACCTGGGTGGCGTGGTCGTGCTTGGAGGCCGCCAGATCGACGAGCGCGTGGATGTGGGCGGTGATGTTCTCCTCCCACTCCAGGCAGCCGGCGACCGCCTCCTCGGCGCTCTCGAACGACGCCTTGGGCGCGGCGAGGGCCGGGATCACCACCGGGCCGCCGACGTCCTGGACGTAGGCGAGGATCTTCGTGGCGTGCATGTGCTCCTCGGCCGCCTGCGCGGCGAAGAACTTCGTCAGCTCGGGAAGCCCCTCGGCATCGAACCAACTGGACACCGACAGATACTGCAGGTGCGCCTCGAACTCACGACCCATGTGGACGTTGAGGGCGTCTACGACGGACTTCTCGACCGGCATTCGTGCACTCCTTGGACGACTCGGGTCAGTCTAGTGCCGTGTCAGGTGACGTTGGCCCGTTCTGGCCGCGAAAACCCGGCGGGGCAAGGACGCAGTGTCATCCGCATGGTGGTCCCCATGTGGATGACCGAGGACGCCGCATCCGCCGAGGTTTGCAGCGAGCCAGAACGGGGCGGACGTTGCCTGGCACGGCACTGGTACCCCGTCGCGGACACCGGCGCGGGCCCCCCATACGGGGGGTCGTGTCCGGCCGGAGGCGCGGTTAACCTCCGCCGCGTCCTCTCGTCAAGGAGACCCGGTATGTCCTTCGTTCGTCGCCGGCCGCTGGCCGGTATCGCCGCGCTCGGCGCGGTGGCCCTCATCGCCGGCTGCGGAGGGGGCTCCGACTCCCTCTCGGCCGAGGAGTTCCGCACCCAGGCCGACGCGATCTGCGCCGACTACAACAGCCAGGCGGCGAACCTCACCGATCCGACCCAGCCGTCGGAGTACCTGGCGTCCCTCCAGGAGATCATCCCGCTCCAGAAGAGCCAGCTCGAGAAGCTGAAGGACCTGGAGCCCCCGTCCGAGCTGTCGGGGACCTTCGACGAGGCGCTCGCGCTCCTGGAGCGCCAGTCCGGCGTTCTCGACACCGCGGTCGAGCGGCTCCAGGGCGGCGATGACCCGGAGACCGTCCTCACCGAGATCGCGACCGAGGCCTCGAGCATCGGCGACGAGGCCGACACCAAGGCCGAGGAGCTCGGCCTGAAGGTCTGCGGCACCGACGGCACCGGCGACACCTCGGGCGGCACCGCCACCGCCCCCGCGACCACGGCGGCGCCGGCGACCATCGAGACGGCACCCGCGACGACGGGCGCGGCGACCGGTACCGACGCCTACGTGGCCGACGTCCAGGCCGCGGCCGGCGCGCTGTCGGAGTTCGGCACCGTCCTCTCCAGCAGCACCGGAATCGACGACCTCAAGTCGAAGGTCCCCGGCGCGCGCGAGAGCCTCGACACCTTCGACGCGTCGATCGCCAAGCTCGAGGGCTACTCGCTGGGCATCCCCCGTCTCGACGAGCAGCGCGAGGGCCTGGCGGCCACCGGCCCGAAGGTCAGCGACGTCCTGCGCCGCTTCCTCGACGCCGCCGCCAGCGGCGACCTGACGGCGGTCCAGGCACTGGTGCCCGAGGTGACGTCCACGATCGGCGAGTTCCAGGCGGCCGCGACCGGCTCCTGATCCGCACGGCCCGGCCGGCGGCGGACCCTGCGGGGTCCGCCGCCGCGGGTCAGCGTTCCCGGCGGGCCTTCTCGGAGCGGCTCGCACCCACGACGGCCGCCGTCAGCAGAGCGCCCCAGAAGGCGCCGTAGGCCAGCCCCCGCCCCACCGGCTGGTTGAGCAGCGCGACGTGGGCGCCCCACAGCAGCACCACCGACAGGGGCAGCACGATCGCCACCTGGACGACGATGTGGAGGTCCTCCCAGATCCGCAGCCAGGGCGGCACAGGGCGTCGCGGGGGCGGGCTCACCCGGCCAGGATACGCGGCGATCGCCCCGCGGCCGTCCCCATCGGCGCAGCCGGGTCTAGACTCACCGGCGTGCCGGGAGCAACGTCACGAGACTGGGAGGTCGTCTCCGACTGGATGGGGACCCTCGCCGACCTGGCCGGCGCGGCCGGGCTCCTGGGGTGGGACCGCGAGACCCTGATGCCCCCCGGCGGCGCCGGGGGGCATCAGGGT
>JAEMRL010000027.1:0-10029 GCA_016463385.1 Thermoleophilia bacterium | reverse complement strand
TGGCGGCGCTGCGCCACCGGGAGGTGGTGCGCCCCGAGATCGGCGACGCCCTCGCCGCGCTCGCCGCGCGCGACGACCTCGGCGACGACGCCCGCGGCATGCTCCGGCTCGCCACGCGCGAGCGCGAGCGGGCGCTGCGGGTACCGGAGGCCCTGGTCCGCGAGATCAGCGAGGCCTGCTCGCGCTGCGTGAGCGCCTGGGCCGACGCCCGCGCCGCCGACGACTTCGCCGCCTACGCCGGCCCTCTCGGGCTCGTGGTCTCGCTGAAGCGCCGCGAGGCCGAGGCGATCGCGGTCGGCGACGAGCCCTACGACGCGCTGCTCGACGAGTTCGAGCCGGGAGCGCGCGCGGCCGACCTGGAGCCGGTCTTCGCCGACCTGCGCGCCCGCCTCACCCCCCTGGTGGCGGCCGCGTCCGAGCGGCCCCCGGTGGAGCTGCCGCCGCGCGAATGGAGCGCCCAGGGCCAGATGGCCATCGCGCACGAGATCGCCCGCCTGGTCGGCTTCGACGAGTCGTCGGGCGTCATCGCGCAGTCGGCCCACCCCTTCACGGGGTCGCCCCATCGCGGCGACGTGCGGTTCACCACGCGGCTCATGCCCGACAGCCCGATCGGCAGCATCAGCGCCGTGCTCCACGAGCTCGGTCACGCCCTCTACGAGCAGGGCTTCCCGGCCGAGGTGGTGCGGACGCCCCTCTACGACGCGCCCTCGCTCGGCGCGCACGAATCGCAGTCGCGCTTCTGGGAGAACCAGATCGGCCACACCCTCGCGTTCTGGGAGCAGATCGAGCCCTCGATGCGGCGCCTCTTCCCCGAGGCCATGTCCGGGCTGGACGCCGGGCTGCTCCACCGCGCGGCGCGCATCGTCGAGCCCTCGCTGATCCGGGTGGAGGCGGACGAGGTCACCTACAACCTGCACATCGTGCTGCGCTTCCAGATCGAGCTGGCGCTGGTCCGCGGCGACCTGCAGGTGGCCGACCTGCCGGGCGCGTTCGCCGACGGGATGCAGGATCTGCTCGGCATCCGCCCGCCGACCGACGCCCTCGGCGCGATGCAGGACATCCACTGGGCGGACGGCCTGTTCGGCTACTTCCCCACCTACACGCTCGGCAACCTCTACGCCGCTCAGCTCGCCGAGGTCGCCGAGACCGAGCTCGGCGGCCTGGAGCGCGCCGTGGCCGAGGGACGCTTCGGCGAGATCCTCGGCTTCATGCGTGAGCGCGTCCACCGGCACGGGGCCCGCCTGCCGACCGGCGAGCTGATGCGCCGTGCCACCGGGCGCGAGCTGAGCTCGGACGCCCTGATCGCCCACCTGGAGCGCTCCTACACCAGCGCCGAGTAGGGCCGCCGAGGAGGGGCGTCGCTCCGGTCCAGACCGGGGCCGCGGCGACCGATAGGGAGGGTGATGCGCTCCCGACCCCTGCTCCCGCACGGACGGCGCCTGCTGGCGGCCGCCGCCGCGGCGCTCGTGCTGGCACCGGCCGCCGCCGCCGCGCCGTCGTCCGAGGCACTGAGGGCCGAGCGCGACGCCCTGGACGCGCGCGACGCGTCCATCGGCGGACGCCTGGCCGCCGCCGAGAGCGCACTCGCGGGCAGCCGCGCCCGGCTCGACCAGGCCCGCGCCCGCCACCGCGCCGCGCTCAGCGGCCTCGAGCGGCGCCTCACCGGCATCTACACCACACCCGAGCCGAGCCCGGTGATCGAGGTCCTGACCGGCGGAGATCTGGACGGCGCCCAGGCGGGCCTCGATCTCCTGGAGGCGCTGGGGCACCGCGACCGGAGCCTGGTGGAGTCGTACCGCGCCGCCACGGCCGAGCTGCGGGCGTCGGAGGTGGTGGTGCAGCGGCGCAAGGACCGGCTGGTCGAGGAGCGCCGCCTGCTCGGCGTGGAGCGGCAGCTCGCGAGCGGCCGCCTGGCGGGCGCGATCCGGCGCGAGCGCGCCATCGCCCAGCAGGAGCAGGCGACGACGCCGGCCACCCTGACCACCGGCGGCGGGTTCGCGGTGCCGGGGCTCGGTCTGCCGGTCGCCTCCCCCACCACGGCCGACGCGGCTCCGACCGGCTCGACCCGCGGCCTGCCCACCTCGTTCCTGGAGAACCGCAGCCTGCCGGGCGACGCCCCGGTCGACGCGGCCACGGGAGCCGTGGTCGATTCCGAGCCGGCGCCCGCCGGGCCCCAGGCCACCCGCGCCTACCCGCGCATCGGAGCGGTCGGGCCGGCCGCCGGCGCACCCCTCGACGGAAAGCTGCCGACCTTCACGGCGGTGGCGTCCTGGTACGGCCCCGGCTTCACCCGCGAGCGGATGGCCAGCGGCGAGCCCTACGACCCGAACGCCTTCAGCACCGCTTCACGCACGCTCCGCCTCGGCACCCTGCTGCGCATCGGCTACGGCGGCCGGGTTGTCACGGTGCGGGTCAACGACCGCGGCCCCTACGTGCGCGGGCGCGACCTCGAGCTCTCACAGGCCGCCGCGGCGGCGCTCGGCCTCCCCGGCGTCGGCACGGTCACCGTGCAGATCCTGCCCGGGGGGTCCGCGCCGACGACGCGCGCGTAGCGGCCGGGCGCGCCGCGACCGCCCGGCGCGGCGGTGGCGCCAGGATCTCCCGTGCCCGCGCGGCGGCGCCGATGATGCCGGCCTGGTTCTGCAGCGCGGCGGCCACCACCGGCGGGCGCACGTCGAGCAGCGGGATGAACTTGCCCGCCTTCCGCGAGATGCCGCCGCCGAGGATGATCAGGTCCGGCCAGACCAGCGCGTCGACGCGGTTGAGGTACTCGCCGAGCGCCGGCGCCCATTCGGCGAAGGACTGCTCCCTGCGGTCGCGGGCGCTCGCCGAGGCGCGCGTCTCGGCGTCCTTGCCGCGGATCTCGATGTGGCCGAGCTCCATGTTCGGCACGAGGATGCCGTTGACGAACAGCGCGGCCCCGATCCCGGTGCCCAGGGTCAGGAAGAGCACGACGCCCTTCACGCCGCGCCCGGCGCCGTAGCGCATCTCGGCGACCCCGCCGGCGTCGGCGTCGTTCATCACGATGCACGCGCGGCCGATCTCCTCGGCGAAGAGCGCCTCGGCGTGGACGCCGACCCAGCCGGGGTCGATGTTGGCGGCGGTCATCACGCGCCCGCCGACGATCGCGCCCGGCACGCCGATCCCGATCGGGCCCGCGTCGGGGCCGAGGCCGGCCACCAGCGCGGCCGTGGCCGCCACGACCGCCTCAGGCGAGGCGGGCTGCGGGGTGTCCACGCGCACGCGCTCGCCCACGAGCACGCCGCGGCGGGAGTCGACGACGCCCGCCTTGATCCCCGAACCGCCGATGTCCACCCCGATCAGACCCCTCACGGCTCCGCCACCTCGCTGTCGTAGGTCACCAATGACATCACGTCGTATCCGGCCAGCCGCTCGCGCCCCGGGAGGAAGGTGAGCTCGGCCACGACCGCGATCCCCACGATGACGCCTCCCAGGGCCTCCACCAGCCGGCAGGCGGCGAGGGCGGTGCCGCCCGTCGCCAGGAGGTCGTCGTGCAGCAGCACCGCCTGCCCCGGGCGCACCGCGTCGCGGTGCAGCTCCAGCGCGTCGCTGCCGTACTCGAGGTCGTAGCTCTCGCTCACGGTGTCCCCGGGCAGCTTGCCCGGCTTCCGGGCCGCGGCGAACCCGGTGCCGAGGGCCGAGGCGACGGCGCCGCCGAGCACGAAGCCACGGGCCTCGACGCCGAGCACCAGCTCCGGCGCGCGCGGGCGCGCCCACTCCACGATGCCGCCGACGCCCGCGGCAAGGCCGCCGGGGCTCTGGAACAGCGGCATCAGGTCGTAGAAGAGGATGCCCGCGTGGGGGTGGTCGGGGATGCGGCGGATCGCCCCGTCGATGTCGAACGGACGGGTCCCCGGGCTCACTGGCTGGCGATCTCGCGGAGCTCGGAGATCAGCATCAGATGGCGCATGTGGGAGGCGAGGGCCGCGAGGGACTCGAGCGATTCGAGCGCCTCGCGACGGCGTTCGGGGTTGCGCGAGCGCAACCCCACCGTCAGCAGCTGCTGCAGAAGCCCCGCCTCGCGCTCGGCCGCGACCCGGAAGAGCCGCAGGTGCCGGGGCTCGACGCCGTAGCTGGCGAGCTCGAGCGCGGTCTGGACGACCTCGCGGTCGGTCTCGTCGTAGACGTCCGGGCCGTGCCCGCCGACGAGCCCGTACTCCTCCAGCGACTTGAGCAGCTGGGGGCTGGCGCCCGTCGTGGCGATGATGTCCTGCGCGCCGTAGCGGCGGCTCGGGGCGGGCTCGGCGAGCTGGGCGCGCTTGAGCTGCTTGGCCTGGTTGGCGACGCTGAACGCGCCCGAGGTGGACGACTCGAGCTCCTGCCGGATCACGCGCAACGGCAGGAACTCGTCCCGCTGCAGGCGCAGGATCGTGCGCAGGCGCTCCACCTCGAGCGGGCTGTAGAGCCGGTAGCCGCCCGCCGTGCGCTTGGGCGTGATCAGGCGCTGGTCCTCGAGGTAGCGGATCTTCGAGATCGAGACCGACGGGAAGTCGGCCTTGAGCATGTCGCAGACCGCGCCGATCGTGATCGCCCCGTCGTCGGGCGCCGGGCCGTCGTCGGGAAGGAGGCTGGGCTGGTTCACCCGAGGAGGAAGGTCAGCCGGAACTTGCCGATCTGGAGCTCGTCGCCGTCCTCGAGCACCTCGTCGCCCTCGATCCGCCGGCGGTTCACGTAGGTCCCGTTGAGGCTCCCCAGATCGCGGAGCGCCGCGCCCTTCGGTCCGGTGGTGATCACGGCGTGGTTGCGGGAGACGGTCACGTCGTCGAGGAAGACGTCGGCCGAGGGCTCGCGCCCGATGGTCACCGTCTCCCGGTCGAGCGAGAAGATCGCGCCCGCCGGGCCGCCGGAGCGGACGGCAAGGGTCGGCCCCTCGAGAGCGGGACCCTTCCAGATCCCCGACGCGGCCTCCTCGTCGCTGACCGCCATCGGGCCGGTGATCTCACCCGTTCCCTGGTTCTCGACGATGAGCAGCGCGCCGCAGCGGCCGCAGTACTTGTGCGCCTCGCTCTGGTGGAACCCGCATTCGGAGCAGTACATCGCGTGGCCTCCCGGCCGGACGTGCGCCGCGGTTCCGGCGCTCAGTCGCCCTCGAGCTTGTCGAGATCGGGGAGGCGCCCCGCCAGGATCCTGCTGAGCGCGTCGAGGTCGACGACCGACAGCTCACCCTCGTCACGACCCTTGAGGCGCCCCACGAGCTCGGCCTTCAGCAGCTCGATCCGACCGTGGAGGAGACGCCGCTGCTTCGAGACCTCGCGCTCCTCGTCCGTGAGGCTCCGGATCAGGTCCTTCAGCTGGGCATCCGTCAGCGTGCTGAGGTCGGGGTGGGCGTCCATCGGGGCTCCTCGTCAGGTGGAGGGTCAGCATAGCGGCCCCGGGCCGAACCCTCAGGGCCGGGTCGAGGTCTCCCCGGACCGGGCCATCATGGCGGCGGCCTGGCGGATGTAGTTCGCGAACGTCCCCACGGCGATCGCCACGGCGGCCCAGAGGACCACCTCGACCCAGGCCTGGTCGAAGAGCATCGCCGTGCCGGTGGCGATCATGGTGAGCGTGGAGGAGATCTTGCCGGCCATGTCGACGCGCAGGTCGACCCCGCGACGCAGGAGGTACACCGCGCCCGCGACGATCGCCACGTCGCGCACCAGCAGGATCACCGGCGCCACCGGGGAGACGCCGCCCAGCAGCAGGACACCCACCAGCCCGACCCCGACCAGCAGGCGGTCGGCCAGGGGGTCGGCGATCCGCCCGAAGCGGCTCTCGGCGCCGAGGCGGCGGGCCAGGAAGCCGTCGAGGAAGTCGGTCACGGCGACGACCGCGAAGATCGTCCACGCGAGGACCGACGTCGTGCCGTCCTCGCGGACCAGCACCAGCAGCAGCACCGGCAGGGCCGCCAGGCGCGCCGCGGTGAGCGCGTTGGGCAGCCAGCGGAGTCGAGCGGTGCCGTGTGGCGTTTCTGACCGGCCCACGTCGAAGAAGAATGATCGGGGCGAGAGGATTTGAACCTCCGACCGCCCGGCCCCCAGCCGGGTGCGCTACCAGGCTGCGCCACGCCCCGAGAGCGGTCAGGTTACCGCACGCGGGCCTCCCTGTCGCGCGGCCGCCCCTCCACTAAGATCCGGCGCCGATGGCCAAGGCTCCCATTCTCGCCCCGCGCGGCGACGACTTCGCCCAGTGGTACCAGGACGTGGTCGCCAAGGCGGAGCTCGCCGAGAACGGCGCGGTCCGCGGCACGATGGTCATCCGCCCCTACGGCTACGGCCTCTGGGAGCGGATGCAGGCCGAGATGGACGCGCGCATCAAGGCCTGCGGGGCGGAGAACGTCTACCTGCCCCTGTTCATCCCCGAGTCGTACCTGCGGCGCGAGGCCGAGCACGTCGAGGGCTTCAGCCCGGAGCTGGCGGTCGTGACGGTTGCCGGCAACAAGCCGCTCGAGGAGCCGCTCGTCGTCCGCCCGACCTCGGAGACCCTCTTCGGCGAGCTGATGGCGAAGTGGATCCAGTCGTACCGCGACCTGCCGCTGCTGCTCAACCAGTGGGCCAACGTGGTGCGGTGGGAGCTGCGGCCGCGGATCTTCCTGCGGACCACCGAGTTCCTCTGGCAGGAGGGACACACCGCGCACGCCACGCAGGAGGACGCCGCCGCCTACGCGCGCCGGATCCTGATCGACGCCTACCGCGACTTCATGGTGAACGTGCTCGCGATGCCGGTGCTGGTCGGTGCCAAGACCGCCCGCGAGCGCTTCGCCGGCGCCGTCAACACCATGACCTGCGAGGGCATGATGGGCGACGGCAAGGCGCTCCAGATGGGCACGAGCCACGAGCTCGGCCAGAACTTCGCGAAGGCCTTCGGCATGGAGTACCTGGGCGACACCGGCACCCTCCAGCACTGCTGGACCACGTCGTGGGGCACGTCCACCCGCATGGTGGGCGGCCTGATCATGTGCCACGGCGACGACGACGGGCTGCGCGTGCCGCCGGCGGTGGCGCACATCCAGGCCGTCGTGATGGTCGTGCGCGACGACGACGCCGGCACCGTGGCCGGCGAGGGCCGGCGCCTCGTGGCCGAGCTGAACGCGGCCGGCGTGCGCACGCGGCTCGACGACCAGGTCGCCACCGGCTTCGGCCGCCGCGCGACCGACTGGGAGCTCAAGGGCGTGCCGGTGCGCATCGAGATCGGCCCGCGCGACCTCGCCGAGGGCGCCGTCACCCTGGTGCGCCGCGACGAGCGGACCAAGGCGCCCGCCCCCATCGCCGGCATCGCCGAGACCGTCTCCGGGCTCCTCGCCGAGATCCAGGGCAACCTGCTCGCGCAGGCGACCGCCTTCCGCGACTCCCGCCTCACGGACGTCGCGAGCATCGACGAGGCGATCGAGGCCGGGCGCACCGGGTTCGCCCGCATCCCCTGGGAGCTGGTCGGTGACGACGGCGAGGACCGGCTGGCCGAGCACGCGATCACGGTCCGCTGCCTGCAGACGCCCGAGGGCGGCGTGCCCGACGGCGACGACGGCCCCCTGCAGGCCATCGTCGCCCGCTCCTACTAGCTAGGAGCGGAGCGCCCCCGCCTCGGCGCGCGGGTAGTGCGCCTCGACGTACTCCTCGACCATGAGGATGAACTCGTCGGCAAGGCCCGCGCCCTCGAGCGTCGCGACCTTCTCCCCGTCCACGTAGACCGGGGCGCGCGGCGACTCGCCGGTGCCCGGCAGGCTGATGCCGATGTCGGCGGCGCGGCTCTCCCCCGGCCCGTTGACGATGCAGCCCATCACGGCGACCTTCAGATCCACGACGCCGGGACGCTCGGCCCGCCAGCCCGCCATGCGCGCGTCGAGGTGGCGCTCGATCGACTGGGCCAGCTCCTGGAACACCGTGCTCGTGGTGCGCCCGCACCCGGGACAGGCCGTGACCTCCGGGCGGAAGGCGCGCAGCCCGAGGCTCTGGAGCAGCTCGCGGCAGACGCGCACCTCGATCGTCCGGTCGCCGCCGGGCTCCGGCGTGAGGCTGGCGCGGATCGTGTCGCCGATCCCGTCCTGGAGCAGGATGCCGAGAGCGGCCGTCGTGGAGACGATGCCCTTGCTGCCCATCCCGGCCTCGGTGAGCCCCAGGTGCAGCGGGTACTCGCAGCGCAGAGCCAGGTCGCGGTAGACGGCGACCATGTCCTGGAGACGGCTCGTCTTGCACGAGAGGATGATCCGGTCGCCCGGCAGTCCGAGCTCCTCGGCGGCCTCGGCCGAGGTGATCGCGCTCTGCACCATCGCCTCGCGCAGCACCGCGTCGGCGGGCAGGGGGTCGGCGAGTCGCCCGTTCTCGTCCATCAGGCCGTCGAGCAGCTCCGGGTCGAGCGATCCGGCGTTGACGCCGATCCGCACCGGCCGGTCGTGGTCGATCGCGGCCTGGACCATCGTGGCGAAGTTCGCGTCGTGGCGGGCGCCGCGGCCCACGTTGCCCGGGTTGATGCGGTACTTGGCGAGGGCGTCGGCGCAGTCGGGGAACTCGCGCAGCAGCGTGTGCCCGTTGTAGTGGAAGTCGCCCACCAGCGGCACGTCGACCCCGTGGTCGTCGCGCAGGCGGTCGCGGATCTCAGCGACCTTCGCCGCGGCGGCGCGGTTGTTGACCGTGATCCGGACGATCTCGGAGCCCGCCTGGGCGAGCTCGGCCACCTGGGCGGCCGTGAGGGCGGCGTCGGCGGTGTCGGTGTTGGTCATCGACTGCACCACCACCGGAGCGCCCGCCCCGACGGTGACGTCGCCCACCCGGCACGCGCGCGAGATCCTGCGGTCGCTCATCACCCCACGGACGTTAGCCGAGCGGCGCGCCCCCTGCCGCCGTGCGCTCGGCCAGCCGCACGAGCGACGCGGTCACCAGAGCGCGCAGGTCGCCCTCACGATGCGCCTCCGCGTCCGGCACCACCACCTCGATCTCGACCGCGCAGCCCGCCGGGTCGGGCGCGAGGACGACGCGGAAGTCCACGTCGGACACCAGGCAGGAGATCACCACCCGTGCCCCCTCCGCCCGGCTGTGGACCCGCGTCGGCATCGGGAAGTCGGGCCATCCGTGCAGGTACCTGGTCACCGTCCCGCCCTCGCCGGGCTCCACCCGCTCGGTGTCGGCCATCCACTCGGCGAAGCGCTCGGGGTCGTGCACCACGCGCCACACCCTCGCCGGCGGCGCCGGGCAGACGATCGACTCGCGGAAGGTCGGCATCAGGCGACCGCCCCCGCCGCGGCGCGGTCGTGCTCAGCCCGGACCCGCGCCAGCTCGCCCGCGGGGTCGCTCAGCCCCGCAACCGGCGGGCGGCCGAGATCGATCATCACCGACAGCAGCTCCTCCCCCGCCCGCGCCGCGGGCCGCGGCGCGCCCAGCAGCCGCTCCCAGCGCGCCGCCGCCGCGGCCAGGTGCGCCATGCCCTGACCGCGATCGCCCTCGGCCAGGTGCACGAGGCCCGTGACGCGGTCGAGGCGGGCGATCAGGCCCGCCGGATCGTCGCCGGGACCGACCGGCTCGAACGGGAAGCGGTCGAGGTGGGCGCGGGCGCCCGGGAGATCGGCGGCGGCGAGGGCCGCCTCGGCCGCCGCGAGCCGCAGCGCGGCCCGAGGGATGCGGCCCGCCTCCACCCCGAGGCATTCCTCGAGGGACGCGCGTGCCTCGGCGGGGCGATCCGCGGCGAGCAGCACCAGCCCGAGGTCGGCCGCCGCGGCGGCCTCGAGGTCGGCGGTGCCGAAGCGCTCGGCCACGCGCACCTCCTCGCGGGCCGCCTCCACAGCCGCATCGTGGCGCCCGAGGTGCGAGAGGGCGTGCGCCACCCCGGCCCAGCTCTGACAAGCGAGGCCGGGGCCCGTGCGGGCGGGGTCCGGCGCGTGGGACAGTACCTCCAGCACCTCCGGGATCAGCCCGAGCGCGGCGGCGCAGGCCGCCTCGGCGATGCGCGCGTCCAGCGCCAGCGCCGGGCGCCCGGCCCGCTCGGCGATCGCGGCGGCCTCGCGGCAGCGTTCACGGGCCGTGGCGCCCTGTCCGGAGC
>JAEMRL010000352.1 GCA_016463385.1 Thermoleophilia bacterium | reverse complement strand
TTCGCGGCCCAGGCGCGGCACACGGCCAGCTCCACCTCGAGCCAGCGCGCGAGCTTGGCCTCCTCGGTCCAGAGCGCCGCCATGGCGGCGCGGGAGTAACGCGGGATCAAACGGTCTCCATCCCCGACGCGATGTCGCCGCGCATCTGGCGGCCCTCGAACGTGATCAGCTCCGCCGCGGCGTAGGCCTTCGCCCGCGCGTCGGGGACGCTGTCGCCCCGCGCGCTCACGGCCAGCACGCGGCCCCCGGCGGTGACGATCGTGCCGCCCGGCCCCGGCGCGGTGCCGGCGTGGTACACCTCCGCGCCCGTCGCGGCGGCCTCGGCCAGCCCCTCGATGACGTCGCCCTGGCGGGGCGTGCCGGGGTATCCGGCGGCGGCGAGCACCACGGCCACGGCGGCCCCGTCGTTCACCCGCACCGGACGGTCCTCGAGGCTGCCGTCGGCGGCCGCGGTGAGCAGTGCCAGCAGGTCCTCGTCGAGGCGCGGCAGCAGGGCCTGGGTCTCGGGGTCGCCGAAACGGGTGTTGAACTCGACGACCCGCGGGCCGTCGGCGGTCATCATCAGCCCGGCGTAGAGGACGCCCTGGAAGGGCGTGCCGCGGCGCGCCATCTCGGCGAGCACCGGGCGGTGGATGAGGTCGATGAGCTCGTCGGCGAGGGCGTCCGGGATGTCGGGCGGCGGCGACACCGAGCCCATGCCGCCGGTGTTGGGGCCGGTGTTGCCCTCGCCGATCGGCTTGTAGTCGCGTGCGGCGGGGAAGCGGGCGACGTGGGTCCCGTCGGTGATCGCGAGCAGCGACACCTCAGGTCCGGTCATGCCCTCCTCCACCACGACGACCGCGCCGGCCGGGCCGAACGCGGAGCGGGTGAGGCAGAGCTCGAGGGCCTCGCGCGCGTCGGCCTCGGTGGAGACCACCATCACGCCCTTGCCCGCGGCCAGCCCATCGGCCTTGATCGCGACCGGCAGGCCGAGATCGGCGACGGCCGCCATCCCGGCCGCGACGTCGGTGACCGTGTGCGAGCGGGCGGTGGGCACGCCGGCGGCGGCCATGACCTCCTTGGCGAACGCCTTGCTGCCCTCGAGCCGCGCCGCGGCCGCCGAGGGCCCGAACGCGCGGACGCCGAACGCCCGCAGCGAGTCGCAGAGGCCCGCGACCAGCGGGGCCTCGGGGCCGACGACCACCAGGTCGGCCTGGTAGGCCGCCGACAGCGCGGCGACACCGCCCACGTCGTCGATGCTCAGCGGGATCAGGTCGGCGTCGGCGGCGATCCCGACGTTCCCTCCCGCGCAGTAGATCTTCGGTCGTTCGGGGGATCGAGCGAGCGCACGCACCAGAGCGTGCTCGCGACCACCGCCACCGACGACCAGCACCGTGCGATTCACCCGGGCACTCTCGCACACGCCGCGGTCATCGGGGCGCCCGGGGCACTACTCTTGAGGACGAGATGGCCGAGCCCCCCCGCCCCTCCCGCGCCGACCGCGAGGCGCAGCGCGCCCTGCTGGAGGACGCGCTGTCGCAGCTGGCGGCATCGCCGGACCCCGACGCGGCCGCGGCCGAGGTGATGCGGGCCCTCGACCACTACATCGAGTCGTCGGGCGGCGGCACGGCTCTGACCCCGCGCGAGCCCCCGGTCACCGACTATGCCCGCCAGGACGCGCGCGAGATCAAGTGGGCGGCCTGGATCGTCCTCGGCGGCGCCGTGCTCGGCACCGCGATCGTCGCGGTCGCCCTCTCGGGCGGCTGGCCGGCGGCGCTGGCGATCATCGCGATCTGGGTGATCGCGGTCGCCGCTCTCGTCTCGACCTGAGGCTCAGTCGGGCGTCAGTCGGGCGGCGCCGGCTCCCGAAGCTCGCCCGTGTCGACGTCGTAGACGAAGCCGCGGATCTTGTCGCGGTGGGGGATGAACGGCGAGTTGCGGAGCCGCCGGATCGACTGGCGGACGTTCTCGTCCAGGTCGGTGAACGACTCGATCGCGAAGCTCGGGGCCACGCCGCTCAGCTCCTGCAGCTCGGCGCGGAAGCCGTCGTCGGTGACCTTCTCCATCCCGCAGTCGGTGTGGTGGATCAGCAGGATCTCGCGGGTGCCCAGGCGCATCTGCGAGACGGCCAGCGAGCGGATCATGTCGTCGGTGATCACCCCGCCGGCGTTCCGCAGGACGTGGGCCTCTCCCTGATCGAGCCCGAGAGCGGCGAAGACGTCGAGGCGCGAGTCCATGCACGCCACCACCGCCAGCTTGCGCCGGGGGCGGATGTCGAGGTGCTCTCCGCGGACGAAGCGCTCGGCGAACGACCGGTTGTTGGTGAGCAGATCGTCGGTGACATCCATCGGCGCGATCCTATGGGGCGCGGGGATCGCGGGGCCCGCGGCACGCGAACGGTGTTTCAGCGCGCGAGCAGCTCCTGCAGGTGCCGCGCGATCGTCTCGGGATCGGGCGGGCACCCCGGGATCCTCAGGTCGACCGGCAGGATGTCCTCCACCCGTCCGGCGACCTGCGACGGGTCGCCGAGCAGTCCGCAGCCGAGGGCGCAATCGCCGAGCGCGGCCACCCTCCGGGGCTCGGGCATCGCCGCGTAGGCGATCTCGAGGGCCCCGCGCATCCGCGTGGTGACGGCGCCGGTGACCAGCAGCACATCCGCGTGTCGCGGCGAGGCGGTGATCGAGAGCCCGAAGCGCGCCAGGTCGTAGGCCGGCCCCGACGCCGCCTGCAGCTCGTGCTCGCAGCCGTTGCACGAGCCGGCGTCCACGTGGCGCAGCTGCAGCGAGCCGCGCCGCGCCGGTCGCGGCAGGGCGACCTCGGAGCGGATGCGGTCGAGCTGGCGGAGGAGGACGAACATCAGCGATCGACGCAGGCGTAGCAGAGCTCGAAGCTCTTGTTGACCAGGGGGAAGTCGGGGAGGATCGCGCCCGTCGCGGCCCGGGCGACCGCCGGCCAGTTGGCGTAGGACGCCGTGCGCAGATGCACCCGCCGCACCCTGCCGTCGTCGAGCTCGACGACGCAGCTGGTCTCGCCCCGGGCGCTCTCGACGCGCCCGGCGCCGTGCGCCGTGGGCTCGCCGCCGGCGGTCACGGACCCCGGCCCGATGCCCCCCGACAGCAGGTCGTCGAGGATCGCCAGCGACTG
>JAEMRL010000351.1 GCA_016463385.1 Thermoleophilia bacterium | reverse complement strand
TTCCCCCAGGTGCCGGGGTATCTGGATGCGATGACGGCGATCGCGCTGCTGGGCTTCGGCGGTCCTCTGCGGTACGCCGAGCAGAGCGCGACGGAGTCGTGGGCGGCCCCCCGGTCACTGGGCGCGGGTGGCGCCGCCAGGCTGGTGGGGACCCCTGCGGAGACGCTGGTGGTGTGGCCAAGACGCATCGGAGACGACTCCCACGACGTCACCGCCTCCCGGACCCTCGAGGGCGTGTGGTCCGTGCCCACCGAGATCGGGTCGGTGAGCTCGCGGTACCTGCGTGCTGTCAGCCTCTCGGCCAACACGCTCGGAGGCGCCGTGGCCGGCCTCGTCGAGACCAACGACCCGGCCAACCCCTCGGCCGTCCTCGCGCGGGCGCCGGGGGGCGCATGGAGCCCGCTCGATCTCGGCCCCGTTCCCTCCTGGGCGCGCGTCATCGTGGGCGACTCGGGGGCGATGACCGCCGTCTGGCGGGAGGACTCGCCCGATCAGAACGCGGGCCGTGGGCGCCTGAAGCTCGCGGAGCGCGCCGCTGGCGGTGTGTTCGTCGAGGCTCCGTCCCCCTTCGGGGAGCTGGCGCTCGCCCTCCGCGACTTCTCCGGTACGCCGGCGGGGGACGCGATGCTGGTCGCGAGCGCCGAGACCGGCACCGCGACCGTGTGGCTGCGCCCCGCGGGCGGTGCCTTCGGGTCGCCCCGGGTGCTCCGCGGCGAGTTCACGAGCGCGGGCGACTCGTCGATGGGCCCCGACGGGACCGCCGCCCTCGTGTGGCGCGTCCGTGGTGAGATCCGCGCGCTCGTACGGGCGCCCGGTGGCGACTTCGGAGCCCCGGTGACGATCCCCGCACCGGCTCCCGACGGCGCCGTCACGGGGCCCCTGGTGTCGGTCGGGCCCGACGGCACCATCGTGGTGGCCTGGTCTTCTCTGCGCTCGACCGGGCCCCGCAGGCGCGTCGCCGGAACGGTCTGGGCGAGCGTCCGGCGTCCCGGCGGTGCCTTCGGACGGGCGGTCGTCGTGAACGACCGCAGTCTGCCCGCATCCCTCCAGAAGGTCGCGGCCGGGGAGGGCGGGGTCGCCGTGATCACGTGGGGCGAGTCGACCGGCGGGGGCTTCGTGCTCCAGGGCGCGCGCAACGAGCCCCGCCCCCTCATCACGAGGCTCACCGCGCCCTCCCCTGCGGGCGGCGCGACCGTACGGCTGCGGCTCGCGGAGCCCGCGAGCGTCACCGTGATGCTGACGCGGGCGGCGGGCCGGGTTCTCGCCCGCCGGACGCTCAGCCTTCCCGCAGGCACGTCGAGAGTCACCCTGGCCGCCCCCGGAACTCTTGCGGGCGGGCGCCATCGCATCCGGGTCAGCGCGCGCTCGGCGAACCGCTCCGCCGGCGCGGACGTCCACGTGCGGGCGGCGCCGACGCCCTGAGATGAGCAGCCCGCCCACGGCGTAGCCCTCCGGGAGCGGAATCACCGTGGCCACCCCGGGCGCCGCCTCCCGGCTGCGATCGGTGGGGTGCTCCCGTCGATGTCGAGGAATCCCGGCCGGCTCCGTCACCTCCGCGAGACCGGGTCACAATGACCCCGGACCGACAGGAGGCAGACGATGGCCAAGTACCTGCTGCTCAAGCACTACCGCGGCGCCCCGGCCGCCGTGAACGACGTGCCGATGGACCGCTGGACTCCGGAGGAGATCTCCGACCACATCCAGTTCATGCGCGACTTCGCCGCGCGGCTGGAGGGCACCGGTGAGTACGTCGACGGGCAGGCGCTCGCGCCGGAGGGCGCGTGGGTCCGCTACGACGGCGAGGGGCGTCCGCCGGTGACCGACGGCCCGTTCGCCGAGACGAAGGACCTGATCGCGGGCTGGATGATCATCGACGTCGAGTCCTACGACCGGGCCGTCGCGCTGGCGGGCGAGCTGTCGGCCGCGCCCGGTGCCGGCGGGAGGCCGATCCACGAGTGGCTCGAGGTCCGGCCGTTCCTGGCCGAGCCGCCCACGGTCACCGAGTGACGCCCGGGGTGCCGGCGGTGGACGACGCGGCCCTGCCGTCGCTCGTCCCCGCCGTCATCGGCGTCCTCGTCCGTCGCGGAGCCGACTTCGCGGCGGCCGAGGACGCCGTGCAGGAGGGCCTGATCGAGGCGCTGCGCACGTGGCGGGAGGCCGCGCCGGAGGACCCGAAGGCGTGGTTGGTGACCGTCGCGTGGCGGAGGTTCCTCGACGCCGGGCGCGCCGACGCGTCGCGGCGCGCACGCGAGGAGCGCGTCGCCGCAGAGCCCGCGCCCGGCCCGGTCCCCGACGTCGACGACACGCTCCAGCTCTACTTCCTCTGCGCGCACCCGTCGCTCACGCCGGCTTCGGCGGTGGCGCTCACCCTGCGGGCCCTCGGGGGCCTCACCACGCGCCAGATCGCCGACGCCTACCTCGTGCCCGAGGCGACGATGGCCCAGCGGATCAGCCGCGCCAAGGCCACGATCGCCGGCGTCGGATTCGACGCGCCGGGCGACGCCCGCACCGTCGCGCGCGTCCTCTACCTGATCTTCAATGAGGGCTACTCCGGCGACGTCGATCTCGCCGGCGAGGCGATCCGCCTGACGCGGGAACTGAACGCCCGTATCGACGAGCCCGAGGTCGCCGGACTCCTCGCGCTGATGCTGCTGCACCACGCGCGCCGCCCTGCGCGCACCCGCGCGGACGGCGGCCTCGTCCCGCTCGCCGAGCAGGACCGGGGGCGCTGGGACACCGCGCTCATCGCCGAGGGCGTGGCGATCCTCCAGCGGGCCCTGGCCCGTGATCGCCTCGGCGAGTTCCAGGCGCAGGCGGCGATCGCGGCGCTGCACGCCGACGCGCGGCGCGCGGAGGAGACCGACTGGGTCCAGATCGTGGAGTGGTACGACGAGCTCGTCCGGCTCACCGGCAGCCCGATCGCCCGGCTGAACCGCGCCGTCGCCGTCGGGGAGGCCGACGGCGCCCGGGCGGGCCTCGCCGCGCTGGCCGAGCTCGACCCCGCGCTGCCGCGCCACACGGCCGCCGCGGCGTATCTGCACGAGCGCGCCGGGGACGCCGCGCGGGCGGCCCGCCTCTACGCCGAGGCGGCCGCGCGCGCGTCCAACCTCGCCGAGCGGGACCACCTGACGCGC
>JAEMRL010000350.1 GCA_016463385.1 Thermoleophilia bacterium | reverse complement strand
GCGCGGCAGCAGGTCGCGCACCTTGCGGCGCTGGATGTGCCCGATGAAGTCGAACCGCAGGCGCCCGCCCGCGACCGAGTCCTTGGCCAGCAGGTCCTGCAGGCGGTTCTCGCCGAGCAGATCCACTCCGGCCTCGAGCAGCGCCGGGACGTCCTCGGCGGGCAGGTACTTGCCGGCGATCACCAGCTCCACGGCTCCGGGGGCGCGGCCACCGCGGACGGCGGCCTCGTCGAGGAGCCCGCGCGTCTCGGCCAGCACCTCCCTCAGGCGGGACGCGTCGATCACGCGGCCTCCGCCCACACGATGCCCGCCTGGCGGCCGGTCCCCGCCCCGTCGCGCCGGTAGGAGTAGAAGCGCCCGGGGGCGCACGCGGTGCAGCCGCCGACCGTCACGACGGCCTCGTCGGGGATGCCGGCCGCCACGAGCGCCCGCCGCGCGGCCGCGGCCAGGTCGACCGCCTCCCCCACCACGACCTCCGCCCCGAAACGCCCGGCGAACGCGTCGCGCACCTCGCCCGAGACCGGGTAGCAGCAGGGGCCGATGCCCGGGCCGACGGCGGCGCCCGCCTCTCCCGGCGACCCGAGGGCCCGCGCCGTGGCCTCGAGCACGCCCGCGACGAGCCCCCGCCAGCCGGCGTGCGCGGCCCCCACCCGGTGCGTGTCGCGCCGCCACAGGAGAACCGGCAGGCAGTCGGCACCGAGGACCGCCAGGGCGACCCCCGGGGTCGCGGTGACCATGCCGTCGCCGTCGGGCCAGTCGCGCAGGTGCCCGAGGAAGCCCCCGTCCCCGTCGGGCACCTCGCGCACCCCCGCGCCGTGCACCTGGCGGCCCATGCAGACGCGCCCGGGATCGATGCCGAGCTCCGCGCAGAGGCGGGCGCGGTTCTCGCGTATCCGTGCGTCGGGGTCCTGGCGGTCGTTGCCGAGGTTGAGTGAGGTGAAGCCGCCCTCGCTGACTCCGCCGGCGCGCGTCGTGAACACCGCCCGTGCCGCGGTCCCGGTCGGCACCTCGATGAGCTCGAGCGCGCTCATGTCGCCTCGCGGGCCGCGCGCAGGGCGAGGGCGAGCTGCGCGTCGTGGTCGTCCACCCTGCCGTCGAGCAGCGCGGCCCGCACCTCGGCGAGCGCGCGGCCGATGGCGGGGCCCGGCGCCACCCCCGCGCGCACCAGGTCGGCGCCGGTCACGCTCGGGGCGCGGTCGGAGGCCCACCAGCCGGCCACCGCCGGCGCGCCGGCCGCGAGGGCGCCGATCGCCGTCGCGGGCGGCACCGCACGGAGCATCCGGTCGATCTCCGACGGAGCGGCCGCCTGCGACAGGCGCTCGGCGAGCCCGGCGCCGGCGGCGGCCTCGGCAGCGATCGCCCGGGCCCATCCGGGCAGGGCCGCGCCCGCGACGGCGTCCGCCTCGACGCCGCCGCCGAGGCGCAGCGCCCAGACCGGGACGGCGGGGGCGCCGGGGTGCGCCGCCGCGGCCTCGAGCGCCGCGATCGCCACCCGGGCGCCCTCGCGGACCCAGGGCACGCCGAGGTCGCGCAACAGGGCGAGGGCGCCGGTCGCGCCGTCCTCGTCGAGCACCCGGCGCAGCTCCTCGGCGATCCGCGCCGAGCCGAGGCCGAGCACGGGCGCGACGGCCCGGGCGGCGGCCTCGGTACCCGGCGCGAGCGCGAGGTCGAGGCGGGCGGCGTAGCGCGCGGCCCGCACCAGGCGGCTCGGGTCCTCGACGAACGTGTCGGCGCGCACCGCGCGCAGGAGGCCCGCGGCCAGGTCGGCCGCGCCGTCGTGCGGGTCGATCAACTCGCCGGCGCGCGTCCCGCACAGCCCGAGGGCCATCGCGTTCACCGTGAAGTCGCGGCGGGCCAGGTCGTCGAGGAGACTGCCGGGGCCGACGGTGGGAAGGGCGCCCGGGGCCGCGTAGGTCTCGGTGCGCGCGCTCACCAGGTCGACGTGGCCTCCGTGCGGGAGCTCGATGTGGGCCGTCCCGAAGCGCGGGTGGGCGACGACGCGGGCACCGAGCGCCCGGCCGATGCGGGCGGCCTCGGCGACGGCGTCGCCCTCGACCACGAGGTCCAGGTCGGGACCGTGCCCGAGGCCCGCGAGCGCGTCGCGCACGACGCCGCCCACGGCGCTCACGTCCCCGGTCAGGACGGGTGTCACCCGCTCGACGAGCGGATGCGCCGCCACGGCGGCGCCCGCCCGACTAGGATCCACGACGTGGCCTATGACCCCGTCTCCCGCAAGCTGGCGGCCGTCGCCCCGGTGGCGAACGAGCTGCTCGAGCGCTTCGAGCGCTTCGAGCACCTGACGCTCACCGAGCTCCAGGAGGCCTTCGACGGCGCGGACGCGCGCTTCAAGGCCTGGGTGCAGACTCCGGGCAACGAGACCCGCCCGATCAGCGAGGCGCCCGACTACCTCGACCGGATCGCCCTCGACAGCCTGCTCGAGCGACGCACCTGGTCTGAGTAGCCCCGGCCACGCCGTCAGGCGGCCGGGATGACGGCCACGGCCTCGATCTCGACGCACGCACCGAGGGGGAGGACGGCGACGCCCACCGTGGCGCGGGCCGGCGCGTGGCCGGCGAAGGCCGCGGCGTAGACCTCGTTCATCGCGGGGAAGTCACCGGCGAAGTCGGTCAGGTAGACCGTCGTCTTGGCCACGTCCTCCATGCGCGCGCCGGCGGCGGCCAGGATCGTCGCGACGTGGCGCAGGGCGACCATGGCCTGCTCGCGGACGCCCTCCCCGACCAGCGCCCCGGTCCCCGGGTCGATGCCGAGCTGACCCGATACGAAGACCATCTCGCCGGGCCCCGCGGTCACAGCCTGGCTGTACGGCGCGCCGGCGACGGGGGCGGGCGCGGACTCGGTGCGGATCATCCTCATGCGGCCAGCCTACTTGCGGACCGGGACACCCGCGTCGGCCATCGCCGTCTTCACCTGGGCGATCGAGTAGACGCCGTCGTGGAACACCGAGGCCGCCAGAACCGCATCGGCCCGTCCGGCGGTCACCGCGGCGGCGAAGTGGTCGAGACGTCCCGCCCCGCCGGAGGCGATCACGGGCACGGGCGCCGCGTCGGCGACGGCGGCAAGGAGCTCCACGTCGAAGCCGTCCTTGGTGCCGTCGCGGTCCATGCTCGTCACCAGCAG
>JAEMRL010000349.1 GCA_016463385.1 Thermoleophilia bacterium | reverse complement strand
CCGCGGCACGGGGGCGCCAGGCGAACGCGAGCGCGGAGCCGGCCACCACGACGGCGGCGGGGACGGGCGCGGTCCAGTCGATCCCGCCGGCATCGGAGCCGGCCGGGGCTCCCGTGGTGAGCGCCACGGCGGCGAGCCCGGCGCCCCCGGCGGCGCTCGCGACGGCCGGCAGCGCGCGCACGCCGCGCCGCCGCGCCGCGCGCACGCCCCCGCGCAGGTCGCTCAGGTCGTCCGCCAGCGCCGCGGCCGAGGGGCGCTGCGCGGGGTCCCGCCGCAGGCCGTCGTCGATCGCCCGCGCGAGGGGCGTGGGCAGATCGGGCCGCACGCGCTCCAGCGACGGGACGCCCCCGGAGGCCGCGCGCCGGGCGGTCTCGGCCGGGCTCGGGGCCGAGACCGGGTTGGATCCGGTGAAGCCCTCGTAGAGCACCAGGCAGGCCGAGTAGACGTCGGCCTCGGGCCCGGCGACGTCGCCGACCGCCTGCTCGGGGGCCATGTAGGCCACCGTCCCGACCACGCCGCCGGTCATCGTCAGGCCGCTCTCGCCCGACAGGCGCGCGACGCCGAAGTCGGAGAGGCGGGCCCGCCCGTCGGGGCCGATCAGGATGTTGGCCGGCTTCACGTCGCGGTGCACCACGCCGCGCGCGTGCGCGTGTGCGAGCGCCGCGAGGACGTCCTCGCCGATACGCGCGATCGTCGCGTCGCCGGGGGCCTGCGGCGCGCGGAGCAACTCCGCCAGCGACGGGCCCTCGACCAGCTCCCAGACGAGGTAGAGGCACTCGCTGTCCTCGCCCCAGTCGCGGAGCGCCACGATCCGCGGGTGGTCGAGGCGGCCGGCCGCGCGCACCTCCGCGCGCACCCGCGGCGCCAGGTCGAGCTCGACCGGCACCACCTTCACCGCGACCACGTCGCCGGTCACGACGTCGTCGGCCCGGTGCACGACCGAGGTCGCGCCCCGGCCGATGGCGGGGCCGAGCACGTAGCGGCCGAGCACGCGGCGGTCGGCTGTGGCGCGGGAGGTCATGACCGGACATCTTCCACGAGGGCGCGTCCCATCCTGGTACGGCTGGGTTGACCGGGGCGCCGTGGTACCATCGCGCACCCCTGGCGGGGAAGGAAAGCGTGGGCGAGTGGTGGAATTGGTAGACACGCTAGGTTCAGGACCTAGTGCTCGTAAGGGCTTGGGGGTTCGAGTCCCCCCTCGCCCACTTCCCTCCCGCCACTTCCAGACGGTGCGGACACAACTCATCCGACCACACCTCCCGACGTAGTCATGGCCGAGTTCGACGACGAGCGGCCGGACTTCGATGCCGTGTTCCGAGACCCGCCCGGCGGCGACGACTCCCGCGCCGGCCGACGGCGCGCCTCGCGGCGCTCCGAGCCGGATCCCGACGACTTCGACGACTCGGGCAGCACCGGTGAGGTCCCGCGCCCGCGCGCCGGCGGCGGCGGCGGGCTCCCGCCCCTCGACGAGCCGGCCGGCTTCACCGACTTCGACGACGAGCCCGAGCCGCGGCCCAGCCGCGGCTCACGCGGGTCACGGGGATCGTCCCGGTCGCGTCCGAGCACGGCCCGCTCGCGCGCGGGCGGCGGCGGCCGCCCTCCGCGCTCGCGAAGCGGCGGCAGGGGCGGCGGCGGCGTCGCGGGCGGTGCGGCGGTGCTCCAGCAGCCGCGCGCCCGGCTCCTGCTCGGGATCGCCTTCGCGGTCGTCCTCGTGATCGTGATCGCGCTCGTGGTCAAGGACTGCCAGCGCAGCCAGCTCGAGGACTCCTACACCCAGTACATCAACGGCGTCGCCCAGATCGTCACCAAGTCGGCCGCCCAGGGCGCCGAGCTGCGTCAGGTGATGGCCAACCCGCGCGGCGACAAGCCGCCGCAACTGAAGGCGAAGATCTCCGCGATCGCCAAGGAGGCCCAGGCGCTCGTCGACCAGGCCGACGACCTCGACCCGCCCGGGTCGCTGTCGACGCCCCAGCAGAGCCTCGTGGCCGGCGTGCTCGAGTACCGGGTCACCGGCCTGCGGACGCTCGCCGAGAACCTGCCGACCCTCCTCCAGGGAACCGACCAGCAGACCAAGGCCTCCGGTGTCGCCCAGGTGATGAAGCGGTTCCTCGCGAGCGACGTCATCTACGAGGACTCCTTCGCCGGGCCCGCCACGCAGGCGCTCAAGGACGACGACATCACCGGCATCAAGGTGCCGCCGCTGCAGGCGTTCCTGCCGAACGCGGGCCTCGCGTCGCCCGAGGGCGCCAAGAGCCTCATCCCCGACCTCCAGCGGCGGGTCTCACAGAGCGGCGACACCGGCACGACCCAGTCCGGGAACCTGCGCGGCATGTCGCTCGAATCGACCGTCGCCGCGCCCTCCGACACGCGCCTGACGCCCGGCGAGACCGCCAGCGTCCAGTCGACCGAGCTGCTCAAGTGGCAGGTGACCGTCAAGAACGGCGGCGACTTCGACGAGAGCAACGTGATCGTGAAGGCCTCCTTCTTCTACCCGGCCTCGCCGAACGACGTGGAGACCCGCGAGGTGGCGATCCCCTCGATCGCCTCGGGGGAGAGCACCACCGTCGAACTGCCGGGGCCGTCCTCGGAGAAGGTCGTCTTCGGAGACCAGGGCACCCTCAAGATCGAGGTCGTGCCGGTGACCGGAGAGACCCGGGTCGATAACAACTCGGCCGAGTACCCGGTCAAGATCACGATCTGATGTCGACCGAGCTGTGGGCCGCCGCGGGCGCCGGAGCCGCCGGCGTGCTGGCGCTGGCCGGATGCATCGCCCTCTGGATCGCGATGCGCCGGCTGCGCGGCGCGCAGAAGGTGCTGCTGCCCGACGGCACGACCGAGGGGCTGATCGACCGCCAGGCCACGCTCCAGCGCGCGATGGCGCGCCTCGAGGAGGGCCTGCGCGACCTGGAGAGCCTGGTCGAGCGCCAGGGCGAGGTGACCGAGAAGAGCCTGAGGACCTCCCTGCGCTTCCAGGGCATGGTGCGCTACGACGCCTATCGCGACATGGGCGGCAGCCAGTCGTGGTCGATCGCACTGCTCGACGGCAACCAGAGCGGCGCCGTCGTGACCTCGCTGCACGCCCGCGACCACGCCCGCGTCTACCTCAAGGAGCTGGTCGAGGGCGCCCCCGGTCAGCGG
>JAEMRL010000348.1 GCA_016463385.1 Thermoleophilia bacterium | reverse complement strand
GGCCCTTGGGGCCGCCGGCCTGCTCCTCCTGTCGGGGTGCGGTGACGATTCGTCGTCGCTGCCCGACGGCGTGGTGGCCCGGGTCGGCGACGCGCCGATCACCGAGAAGCAGCTCACGACGACGATCGAGCAGAGCCGCGCGCAGGCCAAGGAGCAGGGCCAGACCCTGCCGGCCGAGGGCGAGGACGGCTACGACCAGGTCCGCCAGCAGGCGCTCCAGCAGCTGATCCAGCAGGAAGTGGTCTCGAGCGAGGCCCGCAAGTGCGGCAAGCCCTGCGCGGTGACCCCGGCCGACATCACGGCCGAGCTGGCCCGGATCCGCGAGGCCAACTTCAACGGCTCGCAGAAGGAGTTCGACGCCTTCCTCAAGAAGAGCGCGATCACCAAGGCCGGCGCCCGCGACATCGTCGAGAACCAGCTGCAGCAGCAGAAGCTGCTCAACCACGTCACGCGCGGCATCCGCTTCACCGCGGCCGACGCCCGCGAGTACTACGACGCCAACCCGGACCAGTTCACCGTGGCCGCCGGCCGTACCGCCCGCCACATCCTGGTCGCCGACAAGGCGAAGGCCGACGCGATCCGCGCGGAGGTCACCTCGGAGAACTTCGCCGAGCTGGCGAAGGAGAACTCGACCGACACCGGATCCGCCGAGCAGGGCGGCGACCTCGGCCAGATCCAGAAGGGCCAGCTGGTCCCCGAGTTCGAGAAGGTCGCCTTCGCCCTCAAGGACGGCGAGATCTCCGATCCGGTCAAGACGCAGTTCGGCTGGCACATCATCTCCGTGGAGATCACCCCGGCCTCGACGACCTCCTTCGAGGACGCCAAGTCGCAGATCATCTCGAGCCAGCTCTCGGCCAAGCGCCAGGAGGCCTGGACCGCATGGGGCGAGGAGACGCTGAAGGCCGCGGAGGAGCGCACCGTCTACGCCTCCGACGACCTGAAGCCGGTCACCACGACGGCCGAGGCCCCCGTCACCGCCCCCCAGACGACCACCACGCCGTAGCCGTAGGCTGCGACCCATGATCTGGGTCGTGGGTCTTGGAGCGGGTCCGCCCGAGTCCGTGCCGGCGGTCGCTCTGACCGCCCTCGGCGGGGCGGCCCGCGTGCTGGCGCCCGAGCTCTCCCCGGAGATGCTCGCGGCGCTGGCACCCGTGGTGCCCGAGCCGCTCGGCGATCCGCGGACCGCGCCCGAGGGCGTGACGATCGCGGCGCCCGACGCGGAGGCGCACCGCATCGCGGCGCTTCTGCCCGACGCGCGCACCCTGCCGGGGCGCGAGGCGCTACGCGCCCGCGCCATCGGCGCCGAGGTCGCGGCTCTGGCCGAGGTCGGTCTGCGCCTGCGGCGCGAGTGCCCCTGGGACCGCGTGCAGACGGCGGAGACGATCGTGCCGCACACCATCGAGGAGGCCTTCGAGGTGGCCGACGCCGTCGCGGCCGGCGGCGAGGGGCTGGCCGACGAGCTCGGCGACCTGCTCTTCCAGTCGGTCTTCCTGGCGCAGCTGCTCGAGGAGGAGGGGGGCGCCGACCTCGGCGCCGTCGCCCGCGGCCAGGCGGCCAAGCTGATCAGCCGCCACCCGCACGTCTACGGGGACGTCGTCGCCGAGTCGGCGGCCGGCGTGGTCGACGTGTGGGAGCGGCGCAAGCGCGAGGAGCGCGCCGACCAGGGCATGTTCCACGAGCTGCCGGCGGGGCTCCCCTCCCTGGCGTTCGCGACCAAGGTCCAGAAGCGCGCGGCCGCGGTCGGCTTCGACTTCCCCGACGTGGCCGCCGCCCTCGCCAAGCTCGACGAGGAGGCCGCCGAGCTGCGCGACGAGCCGGGCGCCCGCGAGCTCGGCGACGTCCTCTTCGCGGCGGTCGGAGCGGCGCGCGCCGTCGGCGCCGATCCCGAGCTCGCCCTGCGCGCATCGGCCCAGAGGTTCCGCGAGCGCGTCGAGCGCGCCGCCGCGCTGGCGGCCGCCGACGGTCATGACTTCACGGCGCTCACACCCGACACACAGCTGCGCTGGTACCAGGAGGCGAAATGATCACCCGGTCCGACGAGTGGAAGGCGCTGGCCGCGCATGCTCCGGCCGTGCGGGGGCTGCACCTGCGGGGGCTGTTCGAGGACGATCCGGCACGCGGGGAGGAGCTGACCCTCGACGCCGTCGACCTCCACCTCGACTACTCCAAGAACCGCGTCGACCGGCGCGCCCTGGAGCTGCTGGTCGCCGTCGCCGAGCGGGCGGGCGTCGCCCGCCGCACCGAGGCGATGTTCCGCGGCGACCGGATCAACGTCACCGAGGGGCGCCCCGTCCTGCACGTCGCGCTGCGGGCTCCGCGCGACGCGGTGATCGAGGTCGACGGGCACGACGTGGTGCCCGGCGTCCACGAGGTGCTCGACCGGATGGACGACCTGGCCGCGCGGGTCCGCTCGGGGGCCTGGACCGGCGCGACCGGCAAGCGGATCCGCAACGTCGTCAACATCGGCATCGGGGGCTCCGACCTCGGCCCGGCGATGGCCTACCGGGCCCTCCGCGACTTCGCCGACCCGGACCTGACGGTGCGGTTCGTCTCCAACGTCGACGGCTCCGACATCGCCGACGCGGTGGAGGGCCTCGACGCGGCCGAGACGCTCTTCATCGTCTCCTCGAAGACCTTCACGACGATCGAGACGCTCACCAACGCCCGCTCGGCGCGCGAGTGGCTCGTGGCCGCCCTCGGCGACGCCGACGCGGTGCGGCACCACTTCGTCGCGGTCTCGACCAACGCCGAGGAGGTCGCGGCGTTCGGCATCGACACCACCGACATGCTCGGCTTCTGGGACTGGGTGGGCGGCCGCTACTCGATGGACTCGGCGATCGGGCTGTCGCTGGCGATCGCGATCGGCCCGGAGCGCTTCCGCGAGATGCTCGCCGGGTTCCGGTCGATGGACGAGCACTTCCGCACCGCGCCGCCCGAGCGCAACATGCCGGTGCTGCTGGCGATGCTCGGGATCTGGAACGCGGAGTTCCTCGGCGCCGACACCCACGCCGTCCTGCCCTACAGCGAGCGCCTCGGTCGCTTCCCGGCCTACCTGCAGCAGCTCGACATGGAGAGCAACGGCAAGTCGATCGACCTCCACGGGCGGCCGGTGGACATGGCGACCGGGCCGATCGTGTGGGG
>JAEMRL010000347.1 GCA_016463385.1 Thermoleophilia bacterium | reverse complement strand
CGTCCGCCGGAGGCGGCGCGGGCTCGGACGGTGCCGGGTCCGAGGGCGTCGCGGGGGTCGCCGCCGACTCGGTCACGCGCAGGGAGAGGTCGTCGAGGAAGCCCTGGTTGTCGGCGCCGGTGACCCGTGTCATGGCCATCGTCACGCGGATCGACCGCGTGCCGGCCGGGATGTCGCCGGTGGCCGCCCGGCGCAGCAGGGTGGTGAGGTTGTGGCGCTCGGCGCTGGTCACCGGCCCGAGCGTGAGCGGCGCGCCGAGCGGCTGGGCGGCGCCGTCGAGGTGGGTGGCGGTGAGGGAGGCGTGATCGCCCTGGGCGAGGAAGCCCCCGATCAGGGCCGACAGGGTGGCGTCGGCCCGGCCGGCGTCGATCGCTGTGGCGTGCGCGCTGACGTCGACCGTCTGCTCGGCTGCCGAGGAGGCGGAGGCCGGGCCCCCGATGAAGAGGTTGGTCCCGCCGCCGAGCAGGCCGGCGTCCACGAAGGTCGGGAAGCCCGGCGTTCCGTAGCGCACGACGGTCGGCTGCCCGGAGACGCGCGTCCAGCCCGGGAAGGTCGGTGCGGCGACCGAGTCGCCCGCGGCGCCCGGGCCCTCGCCACCCGGGTTGGCGAGCAGGTTGCCCGCACCGGGCGACGGCCCGCCGCCGAGCAGGGCGTTCAGGGTGTCCGAGTAGTAGCCGGCCACGACGACGTCGGCGTTGCCGTCCTCGTCGAGATCGGCGATGGCCGGCGGGCCCGTGCCGGCGCCCACGCCCCCGATCGCCGTGCGCGGCCCGAAGTCGCCGGTCCCGTCGCCGAGGAGCACCGAGATGGTGTCCGCGGAGGAGTCGGAGGCGATCAGGTCGATGTGGCCGTCGGAGTCGGCGTCGGTGGCCGCGACGCCGTGGGGGCCGTCGCCGGTCGTCAGGGACCTCACGACGGCGAAGCCGCCACCCCCGTCGCCCCGGAGCACCGAGAGCGTGTCCGAGCCGTAGTCGGAGCTGACCAGGTCCTGGTCGCCATCCCCGTCGAGGTCGGCGAGGGCCAGCGCCCGGGGCTCGACGCCCACGGCTGTCGAGACCGGGGCCGCGAACCCGCCGCTTCCGTTGCCGATCAGGACGGAGACCGTGTCTCCGAAGGCGTCGGCGGTCGCCGCGTCCAGCAGGCCATCGCGGTCGAAGTCGCCGACGACGATGGCGAACGGGCCGCTCCCGGTCGCCCACGTGGATCCGATGGCGAAGCCGCCGAGGCCCGTGCCGCGGCGGACGGTGACGGTCCCGGCTCCGTAGTTGGCGGTCAGCAGATCCTGGTGCCGGTCGCCGTCCAGGTCGGCGAGCGCCACCGAGAGCGGGATCTCGCCGACGGCATGGGTCGTGACGGTCCCGAAGCCCCCCGATCCGTTGCCGAGGAGAACGGAGACGGTGTCGGCGCCGATGTCGCCCGAGACGAGGTCCTGGTGCCCGTCCTCGTTCAGATCGCCGACCGCCAGGGGATAGGGCGCGCTGCCGGTCGGGACCGTCGACGGGCTCGCCAGTTCACCGCTCCCGTCGCCCATCGTCACCGACACCGTGTCGTTCAGGCCGTTGGCGACCGCGAGATCCTGATGGCCGTCGCCGTCCAGGTCGGCCACCACCGGCGCGTACGGCCCGGGGCCGACGGCGATCTCCCCGCCACCTCCGGGCACCGGCGCGAAGGTGCCGTCGCCGGCGATGGCGGGGGCCGCCAGGGCGAGGGTCGCCGCGGTGCCGGCGAGCAGCAGCGCGCCGCGCCGTCGCCTGCGATCTCCGCGCCGCGCCATGTGGCCCCTTCCGTGCATGGTCCCATCCGGCGGACCGGCGCCGCCGCGCGGGCGTGCATCCGCCCAGGTGTCCCATCGGCGTCGCGGCACGCCCGGTTGAGGAAAGGGCGAGATTCCTCGCCCTCGGGCAGTGGCCCCGGATCGCCCCTCTCACGGGGTTCCGGGGCCACGGACCGGCGTCAGCGCAGGGTGCGCCGGGCGGGCCGGCTACCGGCGGCGCGCGCCCTTGCTCGCGTGGGCCGCCGAGAGGTCGAGCGCGATCGCGAGGATCAGCAGGCCGGCCCAGATGTTGACGGGCTCCAGCTCGAGCGGTTCCTCGGAGCCGATCGTGTTGGCGATGAACCAGACGACGAACCAGAGCAGGGTCATGGCGGTGCCTCCCGGCCCGGCCGCGGGCCGTCTCGGTGTGGTGTGCCGATCGAGCTTCCCCCGTCCGCTCCGCCGCGGCCATCCGGCCTCCCCGCGTCCGCGCGCGGGTCTTCCCGGATGCGGCCGGTGGACGAGCCGCATATCGGACGAAAACACGTCGGAGTGCTCAGCCGCCCGCGCGCGCCGCCGATACCCGGTCATGCGCCTCACCCTCTCCGCGGGCCTCCCGCCCCCTGTCCGCGCCGGTGTCCGCATCGCGTGGGCGCTGGTGTTCGCGGCGTGCGCGGCCCATGCCGTCCACATCGCGGCAGGGGTGGGCGCGGATCCGGGTGTCGCATGGATCTTCGACGGCTGGATCTACTCGGGGATCATCCTCGCCGGCGCCCTCCTGATCCTCGCGCGCGCCGTTCTGGTGGCCGACGAGCGCCCCGCCTGGATGCTGATCGGCGCGGCCGTGCTCGTCTGGTCGAGCGGCGACATCGTCTGGTGGCGCGTCCTCTCCGGCGCGGAGGAGGTCGCGTACCCGTCACCGGCGGACTACCTCTACCTGCTCTTCTTCCCCCTGCTCTACGCGGGCCTGATCCTGTTGCTGCGCGCCCGCGTGCGCCGGTTCCACGCCAGCCAGTGGCTCGACGGGATCGCCGCCGCCCTCTTCGTGGCGGCTGTCGGCACCGCCATCCTGCTGCCCCCGATCGTCGACGCCAACGAGGGCGTGGCCACGATGGCCGTCGCCACGAACCTGGCCTACCCGCTCGGAGACCTCCTGGTCCTCGGCCTCGTCGCCGCGGTGGCCGGTATGACGGGCTGGCGCCCGGGCCGGGCGGTCGGCCTGCTCGCCGCCGGATGCCTCACCTTCACGCTCGCCGACAGCGTCTACCTCTTCCAGGTCGCGGCCGGCGACTACGCCGAGGGCGGGCTGCTCGATCTGTGCTGGCCCGTCGGCGTCGTCTTCATGGCCCTCGGCGCGTGGCAGCCGTCCGGCCGGGCGCGCCCCGGGCGCCTCGAGGCCTGGGGCGTGATGC
>JAEMRL010000346.1 GCA_016463385.1 Thermoleophilia bacterium | reverse complement strand
GGCCGGGGACGTCGTCGGTGATGAGCGTCAGCACGGTCAGGCGCGGCGGGATCATGCGGTCTCCCCGGTCGGGTGGCGTGCCCGGAGCATTCCCGCCCGGACCTCCGCTGTCACCCCGCCCCGCGGGCCGGGGCCCACCCTCGCCCTGCTACCAGGCGTCCCAGTGGACGAAGCTCTCCAGCGGCTCGCGCGCGCCGGCCTTGTAGTCGGTCCCGATGGAGTGGGCCAGGGGGATCAGCGCCACCTGGCTGATCTCCTCGTAGGGGATGCCGAGGATCTCGGCGGCCTCGCGCTCGTAGAAGAGGTGGATCGTCGTCCAGGCGCTCGCCAGGCCACGCGCCCGCGCGGCCAGCATGAAGCTCCAGACGGCCGGCAGCACCGAGCCGAAGGCCGATGCCTGGGCGACGAGCGCGCGGTCCTCGGTGCGGCCCGGGTGGCAGGGCACCACGTGCACGGGGACCTCGGCGAGGTGGTCGGCCAGGTACTTGGCCGAGCTGCCGATCTTGCGCTGCAGGGTGCGCTTGGAGGGGTCGTCGGTGGGCCGCGGCGGGCCGCCGAGGATGCCCTCGCTGAGGTAGCGGTCCCATCCCTTGCGGTAGACCTCGGCGAGCGCCCGGCGCCGCTCGGCGTCGGTGACGACCACGAAGCTCGCACCCTGGCGGTTGCCGCCGCTCGGCGCCTGCTGGGCGAGCTGGAGGCACTCGACGATCAGCTCGCGCTCCACCGGCCGCGTCAGGTCGAGCCGCTTGCGGACGCTGCGGGTGGTGGAGAGGAGTTCGTCGGCGGTGAGGTCGAGCATCCGCCGCATGATGTCACCGCCGGCGGAGCGCCGCCGCCCATCGGGGGCGACGGCGCTCCGGATCAGGCGATGGGCGCGCGCTTGCGGCGGCGCAGGCGGCGGCCGGTGGCCCCGCGCATGCGGGGCAGCGTGATGGCGTAGACCGTGGCGGCGGCCGCCTCGGCGCCGGAGCGGATGCGCCTGCCCGTCGGGAGCGACGGCGCGCGCAGGCGGCGGCGGGCGGTCTGCTCGGCGGGCGCCTCGATGACCGGGGGCAGCTCGGCGACCGGGACGGCCTCGACCGTGACGGGCTCGGTTCCCCGGGGCAGGGCGTCGGCCCGGGCCGGCAGGCGCCGGGCGCCGCCGGTGAGGCCGGCGAGGATGTCCTCGATCTCGCCGCGGTCGATCTGCTCGCGTTCGAGCAGCGCCGTGCCGAGCGCCGCGAGCTCGTCGCGGTGGTCGCTGAGCAGGGCGACGGCGTCGGCGTAGGCCGAGTCGACCATCCGGTTGATCTCCTCGTCGATCACGCGGCGGGTCTCGCCGGAGATCGCGATCTGGTGAGGACCCGAGGAGGTGACGATCTGGCCGACGCGCGGCGAGAAGCCGAGCTTCTCGACGGCGTCACGCGCCATCTTGTTGACCTGCTCCAGATCGTTGGCGGCGCCCGAGGAGATCTCGCCGAAGCCGATCTGCTCGGCGGCGCGGCCGGCCATGGCGACGACCATCCGCTCGTGGAGGTGCTGCTGGGAGGTGAGCGCGCGGTCCTGGCTGCCGTACAGCGCGAGGCCCCCGGCGTCGCCGCGGGCGAGGATCGTGACCCGCTGCGCCTTCTGGTGGGTGGGGCAGAGCTCGGCGGCCAGGCAGTGGCCGGCCTCGTGCCAGGCGATGACCTCGAGCTCGCCCTCGGCGATGCGCCGGTCGGCCTTCTGGGGGCCGGCGACGGCGCGCAGGAGCCCCTCGTCGAGGTCGCTGCCGTTGATCACCTCGCGGCCGTCACGGGCGGCCATGATGGCGGCCTCGTTGACGATGTTCGCCAGGTCGGCGCCGGCGAACCCGGCCGTGACCCGCGCGAGCGCCTCGAGGGACGCCGGCTCGGAGATGGGCATGTGCTTCGAGTGGAGCTTCAGGATCGACAGGCGGCCGGTCTCGGCGGGGAGGCCCACCTGGACGCGGCGGTCGAACCGGCCCGGCCGCAGCAGGGCGGCGTCGAGCATGTCGAGGCGGTTCGTCGCGGCGATCACGACGACGCGGTCGCGGTTGCCGAAGCCGTCGAGCTCGACCAGGAGCTGGTTGAGGGTGCCCTCGCGCTCGGAGTCGGCGCCCGACATGCCCGCCCCGCGGGCGCGGCCGATGGCGTCGATCTCGTCGAAGAAGATGATGGCGCCGGTCTCGCTCTTGCGGGCGGTGGCGAAGAGGTCACGCACGCGGGAGGCGCCCACGCCGACGAAGGTGTCCACGAAGTCCGAGCCCGAGAGGGCGAAGAAGGGCACACCCGACTCGCCGGCGACGGCCTTCGCGAGGAGCGTCTTGCCCGTTCCCGGGGGGCCGTGGAGGATCACGCCCCGCGGCATGCGCGCGCCGACCTTCTCGAAGCGCTCGGGCTCGCTGAGGAACACGACCACCTCACGCAGCTCCTCGACGGCCTCATCGCAGCCGGCCACGTCGCCGAAACGCGCCGACGGCGGCTCGACCTGGGCGTTCTTGCGGATCTTGCCGTGGCCCGCGGCGCCGGAGCGCCCGCCGCCGCCCGAGCGTCCGCCCGGGCTCCAGCGGCGGATGGCGGCGATGCCGCCGATCAGGATCATGGCCAGGATGGCGATGCCGAGCGGCACGAGCAGGTAGCGCGTCAGGCCGCTCATGCCGCCCGAGGCGGGCGCGGCGGCCGCCGGGCCGAGCACGGCGACGCCGTCCTCGCGCAGGTGGGTCGCCAGATCGAAGGCCCCGGGGAGCGCGGCTTCGGCCTCCTCGCCCTGGGCGACCGGGCTGGCCGCGCCGAAGTCGCGGCCGGCCTGCGGCCGCGGGATCTCGGACGCGATGACGTTGCCCTTGTCGTCGATGGCGGCGACCCAGTAGCTCGAGGTGTCCACGACCGCCGCGTTCAGGTTGCGGGCGTCGGCGGTGCCGATCAGCTCGCGGTAGGGGACGACGGCCGGGCTCTCCACCCCGCCGAGCGGCGACACGACGTTCTCCGGCACCTGGGGCGCCGGATCGGCGGCCATGGCGCTCGTCGCGGCACCCAGCAGCGCCGCGATGGCGACGAGCAGGATCAGCAGGACGCGTCGGGGACGGGCGGGGCGACTGGGCTTGGGCACCGGCGGGGTCCTCGGGGTCGTCGTCGGGTGGGATCGCCACGACGATTCGTCGGCCAGGGGCGTTCGGATCACGCT
>JAEMRL010000345.1 GCA_016463385.1 Thermoleophilia bacterium | reverse complement strand
GATCATCGCCCGCGCCCGCGACGCGGCCGACGCCAGCCGGCGCCTGAAGGAGGCCAATCTCGAGCTCGAGCGCCTCGCGCGCGAGCTCGAGGAGGCCGGCCGGGCGGCCGATCGCCAGCACCAGGAGCAGCTCGAGGCGGAGCGCGAGGACCGGCGCCGCAAGGACGAGTTCCTCACGACGGTCTCGCACGAGCTGCGCACGCCCCTGACATCGGTGATCGGGTACATCAGCCTCGCGCTGGAGGGCGGCTACGACCTCGACCCCGAGGTCGCCGAGCTGCTGGAGGTGGCACGCCGCAACGGGGGGCGCCTCGGCGCGCTCGTCGAGGACCTGCTGCTGATCGCCCAGGCCCAGGCCGACCGCCTTCCGCTGCGCCTGCGCCCGGTGGCGCTGGGAGCGCTGATCGACCAGGCGCTCGAGGCCGCGCGGCCGTCGGCGGCCGCGGCGGGGCTGCGCATCACGCGCCGCCTCGATCCGGTGCCCGACACCCTCGCCGACCCCGCGCGCATCGGCCAGCTCCTCGACAACCTGATCGCGAACGCCGTGAAGTACACGCCGGCCGGCGGGGAGGTGGCGGTCGCCCTGGCCGAACGCTCCGGCCGCGCGCGCATCAGCGTCGCCGACACCGGCCCGGGCATCCCGCCCGACGAGCGCCCGCGCCTTTTCGACCGCTTCTACCGCACCCGGGGCGCCGTGGACGAGGGCGTCCCGGGCACCGGGCTCGGGTTGTCCATCGCCCGGGCGATCGCCGAGGCACACGGGGGCGGCATCCGGCTGGACGACGCCCCCGGCGCCGGCAGCGTGTTCGTCGTCGATCTGCCGCTCACGCGGGAGAAGGACCGCGCGGCGGCTGCGGGCTCCCCCGGGTAGGAGCCCGCCGGCTCAGGCGCCGATGTGGGGGTCCGGTGAGAGCTCGATGCGGACGATCGTGCCGTCGTGCCCGCTCGAGATCGAGACGGCGTCCGTCAGCTGCCGTGTGATCCAGAGGCCGCGGCCGCGCTGGCCGTACGGAGTGGGGGGGTGGGCGTTCCAGACCCGCTGGCGGTCGAAGCCGTTGCCCACGTCCGACACCTCCACGACGATCCGGCCGTCCACCCAGGCCTCGACGGCGATGGGCGCGCGCCCGTGCTCCTGCGCGTTGGCGATCACCTCGTCGAGGGCGAGCACGAGGTCTCCGGCGCGGTCGGGGAAGCCGTGGCGCACGGCGAGCTCACCGACGTCCGCGCGGACACGCGCGATCTCCGCGGGGTCGCTTCCCAGCGCCGCCCTGTAGTGCTCGTTGTCGTCCACCCCTGCCCTGCGCGTCGGCGTTGGCCCGTCGTCGATCGGTCGTACGCAGAGGGAGCGTAACGGTCCGCCGGGCGCCGGGGACCCTCCGAACGTCGGGATCGGCTGCTCAACTATCCGGTGGGCGGGCCGATGACAGGGGCGTGCCGGAGGTTCTGTCACAGAGCGAGATCGATGCGCTCCTCAACGCCATGTCGAGCGGCGATCTCGACGCTGCGACGATCCAGGAGGACCTCAGCGGTCCCCAGGTGAAGCCGTTCGACTTCCTGCGCCCGAGCAAGTTCTCGAAGGACCAGCTGCGCACGATCGAGCTCTTCCACGAGGTCTTCTGCCGCACGGTCCAGACCCAGCTCTCGGGCGCGCTGCGGGCGATGGTCGACGTCGAGGTGGTGAGCGCCGACCAGCTCAGCTACGGCGAGTTCGTCAACTCGATGCCGACCCCGAGCCTGATCACGATCATCACGATGGAGCCCCTCGAGGGCAACGCGGTCATCGAGATCAGCCTCCCGCTCGTCTTCTCGATCATCGACCGCCTCGTGGGCGGCCCCGGCACCCAGCGGCCCAAGCCCCGCGAGCTGACCGAGATCGAGCACGCCCTCGTCGCGAACGTGACCGAGGTGATCCTCGGCGGATTCACCGAGGCCTGGTCGAGCGTCATCCCCGTGCGGCTGCGCCGCGTGGGCACCGAGATGAACCCCCAGTTCGCGCAGGTCGTCGCCCCGTCGGAGATGGTCGTGCTGATCACCTTCGAGGTGCGCATCGGCGCAGCCACCGGGACGCTCTCGCTCTGCGTCCCCTATCTGGTGCTGGAGCCCGCCATGGACAAGCTCACGGCCCAGAGCTACTTCTCGAACCTCGCCGAGGCCTCCTCGCCCGAGCTGCGCGAGGGCATCGCCTCGCAGCTCGACGGCGTGATGGTCCCGGTCACGGTCGAGCTCGGCAACGCCGAGCTGAACGTCGGCGACCTCCTGGCGCTCGCGCCGGGCGACGTCATCCCGCTCTCCGTCGCGCCCGGTTCCGACGCGGTAGTCCGCGTCGGCCTGCGCGAGGCCTTCACCGCCCAGCCCGGCACGCGCGGCCGCCGGGCGGCCGTTCAGATCACGGCCTCGATCGAGGACCTCGAAAGGACGTTCGCATGAGCGAAGGCAGCCTCTCCCAGGAGGAGATCGACGCTCTGGTGAACGGCGGGGCCGTCGAGCCGGCGGCCGACGCCGATTCCGCGGCGGACGCCGCCGAGGGTTCGGTCGAGGAGATCGCCGCCGAGGAGATCGCCGACCAGGAGCCCGCTGCCGAGGAGATCGCCGCCGAGGCCGCGCCCGTCGCCGCCGCGCCCGCGGATGCCGGCGAGAACCTCAGCGACGTCGAGCGGGACACCGTCGGCGAGGTCGGCAACATCTGCATGTCGAGCGCCGCCACGGCGCTCAGCGCCCTCCTGCAGCGCCCGGTCCAGATCACCACCCCTGTGGTGGAGATGGTCTCCGAGGACGAGGTCCGTGCCGAGTTCGCCGGCCCGGCCGTCCTCGTGATGATCGAGTACACCGAGGGCCTGTCGGGCCGCAACATCTTCATCCTCTCGACCCGCGACGCGTCGGTGGTCGCCGACCTGATGATGGGCGGCGAGGGCGCCGAGTCGGAGGAGATCGGCGAGCTCCACGCCTCCGCCGTCGGCGAGGCGATGAACCAGATGATGGGCAGCGCCGCCACGGCGATGGCCGAGATGGTCGGCCACCGCGTCGACATCTCCGCGCCGCACGTCGAGATGCTCGACCTCCGGGAGGAGGCGTTCGGCGGCAGCCTCGGCTTCGACGGCCCGCTCGTGCGCACCTCGTTCCAGCTGAAGGTCGGCGAGCTCCTCGACACGCGCCTGATGCAGCTCATGCCGATCGGGTTCGCCCGGGGTCTG
>JAEMRL010000344.1 GCA_016463385.1 Thermoleophilia bacterium | reverse complement strand
GCGCGTCCCGGGTGGGGCCCGGGGCCTCCTCGGGCAGGAAGTGGCCGCACGCGAGGGCGTGCCCCCGCACGTCACCGGCCAGGGGGCGCCAGGTTCCGAGCACGTCGTGGAGCCGGTGCATCGCGCCGTGCTCGCCCCAGAGCACCAGCAGCGGGCAGGCGATCGGGGTGCCCGCGTCGGCGGCGTCGTGGACGAGGTCGATCGTGGCGGCCGCGCGGTAGTCCTCGCACGAGCCGTGGATGCTCGCCGGGTCGCGGAAGCGCCGGACGTACTCGCGGATCGCCTCCTCGGCGATCGGCTCCGCGCGCCCCGACCAGCGGCGCAGCGTCTCGCGCAGGAACCACTCCGGGTCGTGGCCGATCATCGTCTCCGGCAGGCCGTCGGGCTGGATCAGGAAGAACCAGTGGTAGTACGCCGTGGCGAACGCCTGGTCGGTGGTCGTGAAGAGCGTCCGCGTCGGGACGATGTCGAGGACGGCCAGGCGCTCGACGATGCCGGGGTGGTCGAGCGCCATCCGGTGGGCCACGCGGCCGCCCCGGTCGTGGCCGGCGACCGCGAAGCGCGTGTGGCCGAGCGCCTCCATCGCACCGACCAGGTCGCGCGCCATCTCGCGCTTGGAGTAGGCGGCGTGGCCCTCCCCGCCCGGCGGCTTGGCGCTCTCGCCGTAACCGCGCAGGTCGGCGGCGACGACGGTGAAGCGCTGCGCGAGCGCGGGGACGACGCGGTGCCAGCACGCGCGGGTCTGCGGATAGCCGTGCAGGAGCAGCAGGGGCGGTCCGGAACCGCCGGTGGACAGGGCGACCGACGAGTCGCCCACGTCGATGATCCGGTGTTCGAGGCCGTGGAGCACCGCCGGATCCTGCCAGCCCGGCGCACCGGATTTCGCCCCCCGGGCGTCGTCCCCCTACGATCGCCCTGTGTTCGACACCAGACCACCGGCCCCCAGCGCCCCGCGCCTGATCGGGAGGACCGACGCGCTGGAGGAGGTGCTCGCGCTGGCGGGCGCCCGGCCGGGCGCGGTGGTGATCGCGGGCGAGCCGGGGGCCGGGGCCTCGCGCCTGGCGCGCGAGGCGGCGGGGCGGCTCTCGCTCGACGGCGCTGTGGTCGTGTCCGCCGAGGAGCCCGGGCCCGGGATGGAGCGGCTCGAGCGCGCGTTGCGGGCCGCCGGGCACACCACCGACGCCACCGGGCTGGCCCGCATCCGCCCCCTCGTGATCCTGCTCGGCGACCGGCCCGACGAGCCCCATCTCGGCGGCCAGCTCGCGCGCCGGCTGAAGGGGACGCGCGCGCTGGTGCTGCTGACGGCGCACGAGCCCTCCGCCGAGGCGCCCACCGTGGAGATCGGCCGCCTGGAGGAGGCCGACGCCGCGCGGCTGGCCGCCGCCGCCTCGCCGGGGCTCGCGCCCGGCACCGCCCGCGCGATCGGCGCGCTCGGCGACGGGCTCCCGGGGCGCATCCTGCCGCTCGCCCTGGCGGCGCGCCGCTGGCCCGGGGGCGAGGCCCCGCTGCCGATCCCCGAGGCCCTGGCGGCGCCGGTGCGCGACCGGCTCATGCGCCTCGAGCACTGGCCGCGCGACCTCGCGGGGTGGGTGGCCGTGACCGGCGACCCGGTGACTCCGCAGACGATCTCCCGGGTCTGCCGCGAGGCGGCACCGCGGGTCGAGCGGGGCCTGGAGGAGCTGGTGCACGGGGGCATCCTGGCGGAGCGGGCAGGGCCGCCCCTCGTGCGCTGGGCCTTCGTGGACCGGCTCACCCGCGCCGTGGTGCGCGACGGCCTCGGCGGTGCGGAGCTGCGGCGCCGTCACGCCGCGGCGCTGGTGTCGGGCCGGGCCGCCGGGGAGGGGCCGGCGGAGCTCCTGCGCCACGCGCTCGGGGCGGCCGACCCCGAGGCGATCGTCGCCTACGGCACCCGGGCGGCCCGCCTGGCGCGCGGCGACGGCGATCCCGAGGCCGCCCTCACCCACGCGGCGCGGGCCCTGGCGTGGTGGAGCGAGCCGATGGGCGAGACTGCGCGCCTCGCCGCCCTCCACGAGAAGGGCATGGCGCTGCTCGACCTGTCGGCCTGGGCCGAGGCGGCCGAGTCGCTGGAGGCCGCCGCCAACGGCAGGCGCGAGCTGGGCGAGCGCGAACCGGCGCTCGCCAGCGTCTCCGCGGCATCGAGCGCGCGCTGGAACCTCGGTCAGCACGACGCCGCCCTGCGCGCATTGCAGGACCACCTGGCGCGCAGCAGCGACCCGGGCCAGCCGCGGTCGGCCGAGCGCGGGGAGGCGCTGACCCAGGCCGCCGGGATGGCGGTAATGACCTCGCGCTTCGCCGACGCCATGGCGCTCGCGGGCGAGGCGCGCGAGGAGGCGAGCGCGGCCGGTGCCGACGAGACCTCCACGCGCGCGCTGATCTTCATGGGCATGGCCGAGAGCGGCCGCGGCAGCCAGGGGGGCCTGCTCCACCTCTCGCGCGCCCGCCGCGAGGGCGAGCGCGCGACGGGGTCGGGGCAGCGCAACGAGACGCTGGCGATGATCCACGAGAGCCACGTGCTGCTGGCCCTCGGCCGCCCGGACGACGCGGCGGCCTGCGCGCGCCAGGGCGCGGCGCGGGCGCGCGAGCTGGGCCTGATCGACCACGAGCTGGTGCTCGCGGGCAACCTCGGCGAGGCCCTCACGGCGGCGGGCGACCTCGCCGAGGGGCGACAGGAGCTGGAGCGCGCGGCACAGGGGTGGAGCGCGCTCGGACGCGCGACCCCCTCCCCCGCCGACCCGGGCCTCGCCTGGCTGCTCCTGGCGGAGGGACGCATCGACGACGCCCTCCGCCACTACCGCGACCTCGCGGGGATGGCCGCCGACGAGGCGCAGCTGTTCGAGCAGATCGCCACCGTCGCGGCCGGCCACGCCCTCGCCGCCCTCAGCGCCGGCGAGGAGGCGGAGGCCGGCAGGGTCCTCGCGGCGGCCCTCGCCGCGTGGCGGGGCACCGACGATCGCCTGACGTCGGTGCTGATGCTGGCGACCGGGGCGGAGGTGCTGACCGGTCCCGACGCCGACGCCTGCGTGGCCGCGCTGGTCGACGCGGCGTCGGCCGGCGTGCCCCTCGCGGCCGCCGCCCACGGCTATGCCGCCGGGAGTCGGGCCCGGCGGCGCGGCGACGAGGGGGCGGCGGGACGCCTGCGCGAGGCGGCCGTCGCGTTCGAGGGCATCGGGCTGCGCTGGTGGGC
>JAEMRL010000343.1 GCA_016463385.1 Thermoleophilia bacterium | reverse complement strand
ACGGGGCCGCCTCTGGGGCGCCGTCGTGGTCGCCACCGACTCCGCCGCGCCGCTTCCGGCCTCCACGTCCCAGCGGCTGGCCCGCATCGCCGATCTGGTCTCGCTGGCGATCGGCAACGCCGAGGCGCGCGCCGAGCTGTCGTGGCGCGCGGCCACCGACCCGCTCACCGGCCTGGTGAACCGCGGCGTCTTCGAGGAGCGGCTCGCCGAGGAGGTGGGCCGGTCGCGGCGCCACGGACGCGATCTGGCGCTGGCCGTCCTCGACCTCGACAACTTCAAGGACGTCAACGACCTCCACGGCCACGTCGTCGGTGACGCCGTGCTCCGGGAGGCCGCGCTCCGGCTCGCCTCGCGGGCCCGCGAGGGGGACGTGATCGCCCGGCTCGGCGGCGAGGAGTTCGGCTGGCTGATGCCCGAGACCGACGCGATGGAGGCCTGGCAGGCCACCGAGCGGGCCCGGGCGGCCATGGCGGGGGCGCCGTTCCCGGAGGTGGGGCGCGTCACCGTGTCGGGGGGCGTCTGCGACCTCGCCCGGGCCGGGAACGCCCTGGACCTCTACCGCCGGGCCGACGTCGCCCTCTACTGGGCCAAGCGCCAGGGCCGCGACGTCGTCTTCCTCTACAGCGCCGAGGCGATGGACGCCCTCGACGGCGAGGAACGGGCGGCCGAGCTGCGCCGTGGCCAGACCTTCCAGAGCATCCGGGTGCTGGCCCGCTCGGTCGATGCGAAGGACCCCTCCACGCGCCGCCACTCCGAGCGGGTCGCAGGCCTCGCGTCCTCGATCGCCGAGGGCCTCGGCTGGCCTCCCGTGCGCGCGGCGCTGCTCCACGAGGCCGGGCTCGTGCACGACGTCGGCAAGATCGCGGTGCCCGACGCGGTGCTCTTCAAGCCCGACCGCCTCACCGAGGCCGAGATGGTGAAGGCCCGCATGCACGCCGCCCTCGGCGCCGAGATGCTCTCCGACGTGCTCAGCCCCGAGCAGGCGCTCTGGGTGCGCGGCCACCACGAGCGCTGGGACGGCGATGGCTACCCCGACCGGCTCGCGGGACACGCGATACCCGAGGGCGCCCGCATCCTCCATCTGGCGGACGCCTGGGACGTGATGACCAGCAACCGCCCCTACGTCGAGCAGCTCAGCCCCGACCGCGCCCTGGCGGAGTGCCGGCGCCTCGCCGGCGGCCAGTTCTGGGAGCCGGCCGTCGCGGCCCTGGAGATGCTCTGGGCCACGGGCGACCTCGACGCCGCCGTGCTCGAGCGCAACGCCCCGGCCGAGCGCATCTGAGCCGCCGGCTCAGGCGGCCACCGGGCGGCAGCGCGCCGCCCACACCCGTGCCCCGATCTCCTCGAAGGTCCTGAGCGCCGCCGCGCGGTGGCCCGCGGCCTCGCCGGGCCGCCCGCATCCCTCGAGGCGCTCGGCGTAGCAGAGCCGCGTCCGGGCCCGGTCGGCGGGGTTCGGGCGGTCGGCGTCCATCTCGAGCGCCTCCTGGAAGAGCAGGTCCATGTCGGCCTCGCCGGCCACCACTCCCGCCGCGCGCAGCGTGAGGGCGTCGAGCCCGGGCACGCGGACGGCGGTCGCGTAGGCGCTCAGGCGCTCCAGCAGCCGGACCGCGCGGTCGTGCTCCCCGGTGCCGGCGGCGGCCTCGACGTGGTCGGCCCCCCAGCGCCCGAGCGCGAACGCCAGGGTGCCGCGGGCGCCGGAGAGCGCGGCGACCGCGTCGAGATGGGAGAGGGCCGTCGGATGGTCGGCCCGCGCGAGGGCCAGCAGCCCCCGCGCCGCCTCCGCGTGGACCACCGCCGCGATGTCGCCGTCGTGCGGGCCCGCGAGCACCCGGTCGGCGTGGGCGCGGCACTCGTCCTCCCGGCCGAGGCCGGCCTCGATCAGGGCGATGGTCGACAGCGGGTACCCCAGGGCGCGGTCCCCCGCGCCGGGTGGCCGCAGCGACTCCGCGAGCGCCAGCGACTCGGCAGCGGCCGCGTGTGCCTGGGGCCACCGGCCGCTGCCGTACTCGAGCTCGGCCATGCAGGCCAGGGCGGTCGCCAGCACCGCCGGCGGGCCCCCGCCGCGCGCCGCCGCCGCCACGGCCTCCATCAGCCGCCGCGAGAGGGCGGTCCCGTCGAGCGTGAGATCCCCCGCCGCGCGGTACACGGGCCGACGCTATTCCCCGCGGGGGCGGGAGTCGCGCCCCCGGTGCGCCCCGCGGCACGATGCGAGACGCGGCCAGGGGTCAGGCGGAGGCGGCGAGCTCCGGGGCGGGGATGAAGCGCCGCACCGCGTTGCGGCCGTCGGCCTTGGCGCGGTAGAGCATGCGGTCGGCCGCAGCGACCATCTCCTCGGCGGACCCGGCGGCACCGAGGTCGCAGACCCCGGCCGAGAGCGTCAGGCGCCCGACGCCCTCGAAGGGCGCGTCGGCGATCGCCGCCAGGGCGCGCGCCGCGGCGGCCTCGCTCCCCTCGGGGCCGGTGCGGGGGAGGATCCAGGCGAACTCCTCGCCGCCGATGCGGGTGATCGCCTCGCCGCGCCGCGCGATCGCCACCAGGCGCCGCCCGACCTCCATCAGCACCCGGTCCCCCTGCTGGTGGCCGAAGCGGTCGTTGACGCCCTTGAAGTGGTCGATGTCGAGCAGCACGAGGCTGAGCAGGTCGTCGTGGCGCGCCGCGCACTCGGCCTCGGCGGCCAGCAGGGCGTCGAAGGTGCGGCGGTTGCCCAGCCCGGTGAGCGGATCGGTTCCGGCGAGGGATGCGAGCCGCGAGCGGTCCTCGTGGGTCGCCGCGGCAAGGGAGACCAGGTCGGCGAAGGGGGCGAGGCGCTCCTGGGCCCGCCGCGGCATCCTCGCCGAGGGCCCGGAGATGGCGATCGCGCCCCAGGGGGCGCCGTCGCGATCGATGGGGCAGGCCGCCTCTGCGGCCCCGGAGCCCCGCAGCGCGGCCGCCCGGCCGCTGCGCAGCGCCTCCGAGAGCGCTCCCGAGACGGTCACCTGCTGCTCGGGCGCCGGCGCGGCCGATCCGGCCGTCGCCACCACCCGGGCGACCGCTCCGTCGTCGCGCACCACCACCGCGCCGTCGGCGTTCAGCAGCCACGCCGCCTGCTCGGCCACGATCGCCGCCGCCCGGGCGAGGTCGGGCGCCGAGGAGATCCCGCGGATCGCCCTGCCGAGCGCCGCCCGGTCGCGCCGCCCGCTGGCGTCCTCGCGCGGCCCGGAGGCCTCC
>JAEMRL010000342.1 GCA_016463385.1 Thermoleophilia bacterium | reverse complement strand
GATCGCGCAGGCCGCCGTCCGGCGTGCCAACGCGCTGCAGGAGCGCGTGGGCTGATCATCGTCGACCCCGGGTCCCGCGCGACGGGCCCCGGGGTCAGGCCGGGCCCTCCAGCGCGACCGCGAGGACCTGCTCCACCCGATCGGCGAGCGTCACCCTCATCTGGTCGGCGAGCCCCGGGGGCAGGTCGGCCAGGCCGCTCTCGTTGAGCTTGGGCAGGATCACGCCGCGGATGCCGGCACGGTGGGCGGCGAGCACCTTCTCCTTGACGCCGCCGATCGGGAGCACCTGACCGGTCAGCGTGATCTCGCCCGTCATGGCGACGTCGGCGCGGACGTGCCGGCCCGAGAGGGCCGAGACCAGGGCGGTCACCATCGTCACCCCGGCCGAGGGCCCGTCCTTCGGCACCGCGCCCGCGGGGACGTGCAGGTGGATGTCGTGCGTCGAGAAGTAGTCGTCGGCCAGGTCGAGGCCGAGTGCGCCCGCGCGGGCGCGCACGAACGAGACGGCGGCCTGGGCCGACTCCTTCATCACGTCGCCGAGCTGCCCGGTCACGGTCAGCCTGCCGCTTCCCGGCATCGTCATCGCCTCGACGAAGAGGATCTCGCCGCCGGCGCCCGTCACCGCCAGGCCCGTCGCGACGCCGGGGGCGCTCGTGCGCCGCTTGACCTCGCTGACGATCCGCTCGGGTCCGAGGATGTCGCGCACCACGTCGCGGCCGGCGGTGAGGCGCGACCGGTCGCCCTCGGCGACCCGGCGGGCGACGCGGCGGCTGATCGCGCCGAGGCGCCGCTCGAGCTGCCGCACGCCGGCCTCGCGGGTGTACTCGCTGATCACGGTCCGCAGGCCCGCGTCGGTCACCCGCAGGAGCTTCGTGGTCAGCCCGGCGGCGGCGATCTGCCGCGGCAGCAGGTACCGCTTGGCGATGTGGAGCTTCTCCTCCTCCGTGTAGCCGGAGAGGCGGATCACCTCCATGCGGTCGAGCAGGGCCCCCGGGATCGTCTCGAGCACGTTCGCCGTGCAGAGGAAGAGCACCCGTGACAGATCGAGCGGCAGGTCGAGGTAGTGGTCCCGGAAGGTGCCGTTCTGGGCGGGATCGAGAACCTCGAGCATCGCCGACGACGGGTCGCCCCGCACGTCGGAGCCCATCTTGTCGATCTCGTCGACCATCAGCACCGGGTTCATCGCGCCGGCGTCCCGGATGGCGCGCACGATGGTCCCGGGCATCGCCCCGACGTAGGTGCGGCGGTGCCCGCGGATCTCGCTCTCGTCGCGCACGCCGCCCACCGAGATGCGGGCGAACCGGCGCCCCAGGGCGCGGGCGATCGACTGGCCGAGGGAGGTCTTGCCGACGCCGGGGGGGCCGACGAAGCAGAGGATCGGACCGGGGGCGTCGGGCTTCAGGCTGGCGACCGCCAGCTGCTCGATGATCCGGTCCTTCACCTTCTCGATGTCGTAGTGGTCCTCGTCGAGCACCGCCCGGGCCCGCGTGAGGTCGAGGTCGTCCTCGGTGGTCACGCTCCAGGGCAGCGTCAGGATCCAGTCGAGGTAGTTGCGCACCACGCCGTGCTCGGCCGACTCGGAGGGCAGGCGCTCCAGCCGCGCGAGCTCGCGCTCGGCCGCGACGCGCACCTCCTCGGGGGGATCGGCCTCGAGCAGCCGGGTGCGCAGGTCCTCGATCTCCTGGGCGCCCTCGCCGCCCTCGCCGAGCTCCTCGCGGATCGCCTTCAGCTGCTGGCGCAGGAAGAACTCGCGCTGGCCCTTCTCCATGTCGGTCTGGACGTCGCTCTGGATCTTCGCCCCGAGCTCCAGCAGCTCGAGCTCGCGGGTGCAGAGGACGGTCAGGCGCCGCAGCCGGGCGGCCAGGTCGGTCTCCTCCAGCAGCTCCTGCCGCTCGGGCAGCGTCAGGCGCACCGACGAGGCGACCACCCACGACAGGGTGGTCGGGTCCTCGATGTTGGCGACCGCCACCTGCAGCTCGTCGGGCAGATGGGGCACCAGCTCGATCATCCGGCCGAACACGCCCCCGAGGTTGCGCGCCAGCGCCTCGACCTCGGTGGTGCGCTCGGCGTGGTCGACGATCTCGGCGACCGCCGCGACGAGGAACGGCTCGGTCTGCCGGTACGGGCCGACGCGCACGCGGCGCACGCCCTGGGCGAGGATCCGCACGGTGCCGTCGGGCACGCGCACCATGCGCTGCACCAGCGCGACGGTGCCGACCTCGTGGATCTGGTCCGGCGCCGGCTCGGTGATCTCCGGGTCGCGGGCCGCGACCAGCACCAGCATCCGGGCCGGGTGGTTGAGCACCTCGTCGATCAGGCGCACCGACCGCGGCTCGCCCACGGCGAGCGGCGCCACCGCCTCGGGGAAGACCACGGTCTCCTTGAGGGGGAGCACCGGCAGCTCGGAGGGGATCTCCGGCTCGGCCTCGGGCGGCCCCTCGATCTCCGTGATCTCGACCTCGATGTCCCCCTCGGCCATCAGGAGCCCTCGCGGACGGTGATGTCCACGCGGCGCAGCGGCGGGGAGGGCGCGAGCGGAAGCAGGATGCGCAGGATGCCGCTCTCGTACGAGGCGGTGGCCGCGGCCGCGTCCACGGCGACCCCGAGCCGCAGCCGTCGCTCGAAGGGCCCCCAGGCGATCTCGGCGTGCTGGTAGACCCGCCGCCCCGCGCCGGCGCGGCGGCGCTCGCCGCGCACGACCAGCACGTCCTCGACGAGGGCGACGTCCACCTGCGCGGGATCCACGCCCGCGATGTCGATCTCGACGGTGAGAGCCGGGGGTGGCCCGTCGGTGAGGTAGACGTCCACCGGCGCGCGCGCCTCGTTGGAGGCGCCGTGGCGCCCGCCGGGGAAGAGGTCGGCGAAGAGGCGGTCGACGTCGTCGCGGAACACGGCGCCAATCTAGTGGAGTCGGCGTCTCCCAGGACCACGCCCCGGCACGCGTCAAGGTGTGACTCCGGCCCGTCGATAGAAGCGGAGTGGACCCCATCACCGCTCTCACGCGCGTCGAGCGGCGCCTGCTGCGGGTCACGAGGGATCGCGGCCTGATCCCCTTCGTGCTCCTCGTGAGCGGGATCTCGATCGCCCTGTCGGTCACCATCACCGCGGTGGCCGTCTCCTCCGCGGACATGACCCTCGTCGACCTCGTCGTCGCCTTCGCGATCGCGGTGGCCGTGCCCTCTCTCGTCGCCCCGGCGGTCGCCGTCTTCCT
>JAEMRL010000341.1 GCA_016463385.1 Thermoleophilia bacterium | reverse complement strand
GCGGCGCAATGGCGCACGGAGGTGGCGACCACGGGAGCAGGAGCGGGCTCGAGGTCGAGGTCCGCGGGGTGGTCACCGCGCTGACGGCGCCGACCGAGACCGCCGCCGCCTCGATCACCGTCTCCCCCGGCGGGACCCTGGCGCCGTGGACGTGCGCGCTCCGTGAGGGCGCCGACACGACCGGCATCGTCGCGAACACCACGACGGTGAAGATGAAGTGCCGTGTGAAGAAGGGCGTGCTCACGGCGAAGCGCCTGCGCACCACCGAGAACACCGAGGGCAAGGTCAAGGTCGAGGGCTACGGCCTGGTCACGGCGTTCACCGCGCCGGCCGGCACCACCACGCCGACCACGCCGGCGGCTCCGGCGATCCCGGCGACGCCCGAGACCCCCGGCACCTCGAAGCTGCTCGAGAAGTCCGGAGACGACCCCGCCACGCCCGCCGACCCGGCGACCCCGGGTGGCACGACCACGACGCCCGGCTCCATCACCATCGACCCGGGTAACGGGGTTCAGACGGTGACCTGCGCGATCACCGGCCGCACCCGCCTGCGCGGCACCCCCGTGGTCGGGACGAGCACGGCGAAGTTCGAGTGCAAGTCGCACGAGGACGCCCTCGTGGCGAAGAAGATCAAGGTCAAGGGCGACCGCTCGGACTCCCGGTCCGAGCGCCGCCGTGGTGACGACGACGGCCGCAGGGGCCGCCGCTAGTCACCGCGCCCGCGACGAGCCACGGGCCCCCGTATCCCGGCCCGTGGCTCGTGGCGGTGTTGGTCAGGCGGCCGCCCTGACCTCGAGGACGCGCTCGATCGGAACCGGGTTCGCGACGATGTCGAGCACCGGGCAGTGCGCGTCGACGGCCTCCGTCAGCTCGCGGTAGCGCTCCTCGGTCTCGGGGCCGATCAGGATCACGCGGTGGCGGATGCCCTCGAAGCCCGGGCGCACGCCCTCGCGCAGGCCGAGCAGCCCGGCGATGTCGATGTCGCCCTCGGTCTCGAAGCGGACCTCGTCGAGCTGGACGCCCAGCAGGCCCGCCCAGATCCGGTACGTGATCGCCTGGCAGGTGCCGAGCGCCGCCAGCACGACCTCGACCGGGTTCGGGCCCGTGTCGGTGCCGCCGAGCGCCATCGGCTCGTCGATGGCGAGAGCGTGCTGGCGGATCGCCGCGTCGCAGGCGACGCCCGCGACGTTGCCGCCGGTCGCCGCCATCACGAACTGCCCGTTCGCGGCGTCGTCCACCACCGACTGGATGACGTCCCCGAGGGGACGGGGGCTGGTCTGGGTGCTCATCACGAACCTCCTGGGTACGGGGCCGGTCGGCCGTCAGCTCGAGCCTGAGCCCGGCCCGCACGGCCGCCATCCGCACTTCGTGCAGATCGCGCTCGGCTTTCCCGGAACCGCGTTCGCGCGCCCCATGCGGGCCATCGGTGCACCGGTGTTTCACCTCCTGGCGCGGTGGGTAATCCCGCGAATCGACGACTCGTGTCATTCATCACGAGGCCGCGAGAGGGTCGACGCACAGGGGGCATCAGATGGCGGGGGGACGGCGGAGCGGGCAGGGATGGAGGCGGATGGCGGCCCTGGCGGCGGCGGCGCTCGCCTCGCTGACGCTGCTCGCGGCCTGCGGCGGCGAGTCGGGTCCGCCCGAGCTCGTCTGGTACATCAACCCCGACCCGAACCCCCCGGACGGGTTCGCGGGCGCGTTCGGCCAGGCCGGGATCGCCGAGCGGTGCAGCAACGACCGCTACACGGTCCGCACCGAGTTGCTGCCCCAGAGCGCCACCGAGCAGCGCATCCAGTTGCTGCGCCGCCTGGTGGCCGAGGACTCGTCGATCTCCCTCATGAGCCTCGACCCGGTCTTCATCGCCGAGTTCGCGGACGCCGACCTCCTCGAGCCCCTCCCCGACGACCTCTCCTCGGAGCTGTCGCCGGCGACCCTGAAGGGCGCCCTCGCGGGCGCGACCTGGGAGGACCGCCTGGTCGCCGCCCCCCTCTGGGCCAACACCCAGGTGCTCTGGTTCCGGAAGTCGCTCGCGCAGAAGGCCGGCCTCGACATGACGCAGCCGGTCACCTGGGACCAGATCATCGACGCCGCCGCCGCCAACGGCGCGACGGTGGGCGTGCAGGCGAACAAGTACGAGGGCTACGTCGTCTGGATCAACGCCCTCATCGAGAGCGCGGGTGGCTCGATCGTGACCGACACCGAGGCCGGCCCCGACGCCTCCGTGGACATCGGCTCGGAGGCGGGCACGCAGGCGGCGCAGGTGATCCGCACGCTCGCCTCCTCCCCCGCCGCCCAGGCGGACCTGTCGGTGTCCAACGAGGGCACCGTGCTCGGGCCGCTCGGCTCTGACGCCGGGGGCTTCATGGTCAACTGGACCTTCGCCTACAACAACTACGCCGGGACGCCCGTGCAGGACGACCTCGGCTGGGCCCGCTATCCCGCCACGGTCGCCGGAGAGCAGTCGCGACCCCCGATCGGCGGGATCAACGTCGGGGTGAGCCCCTACGGCAGCCACACGGACCTGGCGCTCGACGCGGTCCGCTGCATCACCTCGCTCGAGAACCAGGTCACCTACGCGATCGAGACGGCCAACATGCCCGCCCGCCAGGCGGCCTACGACGACCCGGAGCTGCGCGAGCAGTTCCCGGCCGACCTGCTCGAGCTCTGGCAGTCGAGCATCGACACGGCGGGGCCGCGCCCGGCGTCGCCGTACTGGAGCACGATCGTCAACGCCACGCTGAGCCGCTGGCACCCGGCCGACCAGGTCGACCCCGACAGCACGCCGGCGGCGTCTGCGAGCTTCATCGAGGACGCCCTGCAGGGGAAGGTGCTGCTCTAGTGCCCGGCCGCAGGAGGACCCCATGAGCACCGAGACCGTCGGCGCGCGCACCCCGCCACGGGCGCGCGTCACCGATCGCAGCCGCTCCGAGGAGCGGCTCGCGTGGAAGCTGGTCGCCCCCGCCGTCGTGGTCATGCTCGCCGTGACCGCGTACCCGATGCTGCGGGCGCTCTACCTGTCGCTCTTCCAGTACCGCGCCACGGCGCCCGACGACCGGGAGTTCCTCGGGCTCGACAACTACCTGACGGTGCTCACCGACCCGCTCTGGTGGCGGGACGTGTGGAACACCGTGCTGATCATGGTGGTGACCGTCGGCGTGGAGCTGGTCATCGGCTTCGCGTTCGCCTACGTGATGTGGAAGATCATCTTCGCGCGCGG
>JAEMRL010000026.1 GCA_016463385.1 Thermoleophilia bacterium | reverse complement strand
AGCGGGGGCCGGTGGGTCAGGGGCAGCCGCGGCGCCTATCTGGTCACCGGCACGGTGCTGACGACCGAGTCGTGCGGCGAGACGCGGGTCGGGCGCCTTCCGTCGCAGCCCTCCCACATCCCGCTCGACGTGGGCGACATCCTCACGCTGACCCGTGACCAGACTCCGGGGCGCGCGGCGGGCGCGTCGTCGCCCGCGCGCATCCCGTGCACGCTCCCCGAGGCGTTCGCCGCGATGCGCATGGGCGATTCGGTCTGGCTCGACGACGGGAAGTTCGGCGGAGTCGCCCGTCGGGTGACGGACGAGGAGGTCGACGTCGAGGTCACCCACGCGCCGAGGGGCGGCGGCAAGCTCCGCGCCGAGAAGGGGATCAACCTTCCCGACACCCACCTCGGCGGGATCGCCCGCGGCGGACACGACGAGTCCCGTCTCGCGTTCGCCGCGGCCCACGCGGACATGGTCGGGCTGTCGTTCGTGTCCTCCCGCGACGATGTCCGAGCCGTCGCCGCTGCGCTGGCGCGGCTCCGGGGGGAGGACGTCGGCCTGGTCCTGAAGATCGAGACCCGGGCGGGCTTCCACGCACTGCCGGCCCTCCTCTCCGAGGCTCTCGCGCGCGAGGCTCCCTGCGGCGTGATGATCGCGCGCGGGGACCTCGCGATCGAGGTCGGGTGGGAGCGGCTGGCGGAGGTCCAGGAGGAGATCCTCTGGCTGTGCGAGGCCGCCCACGTGCCGGTGATCTGGGCGACCCAGGTACTCGACACCCTCGCGCGCACCGGCGTGGCGTCGCGCGCGGAGATCACCGATGCCGCCTACAGCGCCCGTGCGGACTGCGTGATGCTGAACAAGGGGCCGATGATCGCGGCGGCGATCGCCACGCTCGAGGACATCCTCGGGCGCATGGCGACCCACCGGCACAAGAAGACGATCCTCCTGCGCCCGCTCAGCGCCTGGAGCGCCGACCCGACCGCGTGACGGCGTGGTGGGACCCGCGCCCGGGCACCCGGGGACGTGGCGTGCGCTCTGTGACGGAACCGCGGTGACCTGTGGCGAACGACGGCCGCGAAGCCACACCGGTGTAGCCGTCCGCCGGCTGCGCCCGACTAGCGTGGCCGTGCCAACTCGGGTGGAGGAATCGATGAGCCGTGAGGATGAGACCTTCGAGCTCGGCCGCATCGCCTGGGCTCAGGTGCAGCGGGTCCTGGGGATCGCCGACCCGGGGTTGCTCGGCGGGCTGCCGGACGGCGGCGAGTTCTGGGTGGACGCGCGCACCGCGCCGCCGCTGGTCGGCTTCGGATTCGCCCAGGCGGACATGGTGCTGTACTTCGACTTCGGCACCCAGACGGTCGCCCAGATCCACGGCGACGGCGCCGAGCGCGCCTGGGACTCCCGCGGCAGGCCGGTGCTGATCCTCGATCCGCCGCCCGGATCGGCCGAGCCCGGCCTGAACTGACCGGAGGGGACCCGCTCAGCCGCCGGGCGGGCGCGTCCACTGGTTGGCGCGCTCGTTGCGCGCCGCCAGCGTGACCGTCTCGGCGATGCGCCTCGCGCGCGTCTCGGGGCGCTTGGCCAGCCGGATCCAGTCGAGGATCCCCCGCTTGGCCGATCGGGGGAACGCGTCCCAGAAGGCGCGGGCGGCCGGTTCGGCGTCGAGCGCCGCGCGCAGGTCGTCCGGCTCCACCAGGTTCTCGACGTCGTCGAGCGCCGTCCAGGAGCCGTCGGCCCGGGCGGCTTCGACCACGGCCAGCCCGGCGGGCAGCATCAGCCCGGCCGCGCTCAGGCGCTCGATGCGCTCCTTGTTGGGCCGCGACCAGCCGCTGCCGCGTTTGCGCGGCGTCATCAGCAGCCGCGAGCGCTCGTCGTCGACCGTCCGGGCGGTGCTGTCGACCCAGCCGACGCAGAGCGCCTCCTCGACCGCCTCGGCGTATTCGAGACGGGGCTTACCGGTCGCCTTCTTCCAGCTGACGAACCACGCCCCGCGCGCGACGGCGTGGTTGGCCACCAGCCACTCGCGCCAGGCGGCCCGGTCGGGCGGGTGCACCCACTCCAGCTCGTCGAGGACGCTCACGTGAACTCCTCCCAGCTCCACTCGACGCCGAGGAGGGCGAGGACGCCGGCGACGATCAGGATCAGCACGGGCTGGTGCAGCAGGTAGATCGGCAGGGCGTGGCGGCCCGGGGCGCCGAGCGCGGCCGCGGCGGGCGGCGTGGGCAGGCGGGCCCCCCAGGAGCCGCGCCGGCCGGCGGGGTACAGCGCGAGGCCCGCGGCGAGGCCGAACAGCATCGGCGCGAGCCAGGGGGCGAGCGGGTACCAGTCCACCCCCGAGGGCCCCTCGGGCGGCACGCCGAGCACCATCAGCCCGGGCACGTCCGACGACGCGCCGTCCTTCAGGGCGAGGCCCAGCACGAGCACGCCCGCGCCGAGGAGGACGTTCCACCATCCGAGGCGCGTGAGGAGGGGGCCGATGAGCATGGCGGCGGCGATGCAGTGGAGGATGCCGAAGCGCACGTAGTCGTCGCCCAGCGCGACGCGCGTGACCAGGCTCACCAGCAGCGCCGCGCCGGCCACCTGGGCCGCGCGGCGCGCGTGGCGCCGGTAGAGGGACGCGCCCGACAGCCCGCGGGCGCGCGCGCGGCCGTTGGAGATCGCGAGGCTGACACCGACCACGAACAGGAAGCTCGACCCCGTGGCCACCTGCAGCGCTCGCCACCCGCCACCGAAGGGGTCGAGGTCCACGCCGGGCGCGAGCTGATGGACGTCGTAGGCGGCGTGGTAGGCGACCATCATCGCGATCGCCAGGGTCCGCGCCACGTCGACCTCCCAGAGCCGCTCGCGGGCGGGCGTGCTCATCCGGAGGGGTCGCGGACCAGGGCGCGGAGCGGGCCGAACAGCTCCGTGCCGGCCGCGACGAAGCTGCCGGGCGCGGTCTCCTCCACCACGCCGCCCGCCTCGCGCACCAGCAGCTCGCCGGCCGCCGAGTCCCACGGGTTGAGACCCGACTCGAAGTAGCCGTCGAGGCGGCCGCACGCGACCCAGGCCAGGTCGAGCGCCGCCGAACCGAGGCGGCGCAGGTCGCGCACGGCCGGCAGCACCCGCAGCAGGCGCTCGGCCTGGAGCGCCCGCTCCTCCGCGCGGTACTGGAAGCCGGTGCCGATCAGGGCCTGCGACAGCTCGGCCCCCGGGCCCATCCGCAGGCGCGCTCCGTCGAGGAAGGCGCCGTGCCCTCGGCGCGCCGTGAAGGTCTCGCCGCGCGAGGGGTCGTGCACCACGCCGACCAGCCCGCCCTCGGCGTCACGTGCCGCGATGCTGACGCTCCACTGCGGGATGCCCCAGAGGTAGTTGATGGTCCCGTCGAGCGGATCCACGACCCAGGTGACGCCGGACGATCCCGAGCCGCCGCCGCCCTCCTCGGCCACGATCGCGTCATCCGGCCGGGCGTCCCGGATCATCCCGACCAGCAGGGCCTCGGCATCGCGGTCGGCGTCGCTGACGAGGTCGGTGCGGCTCGTCTTGGCGGTGAGGCCGCTCGCCGGCGTCCCGACCCGGTCGAGCAGCAGCGCGCCCGCGCTGCGCGCGGCACCGAGGGCCAGCGCGAGGATCTCCGCGCTCACGTGAGGTGGGCGACGATCGCGGGCAGCACGGTGCCGGGCGCCTCGAGGTGCGGGAAGTGGCCGGCGCCGGGGATGTCGAGCATCCTCCCCGCCGGCAGCGAGCGGGCGAGCCACTGGGCGCCGAGCGACCGCGTCACGCGGTCGAGGGCGCCGCAGACCACCAACGCCGGCTGGGGCACCGACGCCGCCAGGGGGCGCACGTCGAAGGCCATCGCGCTCGCAGCCCAATCGGCCATCGCACGGAGGTCGGCCGCCGCCAGCCGGTCCGCCGCGGTCCGCAGCAGCGCCGCCATCTCCGGATCGCGGTCGAGCGCGCCCGGATCGGCGATCACCGACAGGAAGGCGTGGCGGCGCCGCTGGGGGCTGCGCCGGATGCGGGAGATACCGATGCGGGCGAGCGGCCGCCCCACCACCGGGATCTGGATCAGATCGGAGAGACTCCGCGGCGGAAACCGCATCGGGCGGGGGAACACCCACGGCGACACGAGCACGGTCGCGCGCACGCGGTCGGGGTTCGCGGCCGCCGCCACCATGGCGATCTGGCTGCCCAGCGAGTGACCGAGCAGGGCGACGGGGGCGAGCTCGCCGATCAGGGGCTCGAGCGCGCGCGCCAGGGAGCGCGGGTCGGTGCGCCGCAGGCGCGGGCTGTCGCCGAATCCTGGGACGTCCACCGCCACCGCGCGCAGTCCCGCCGCCGCGAGCGCCGCGGGCAGCGGGCCCCAGCCCTCCTTGAAGCCGTTGAGGCCGTGGATGAGCAGCACGGCCGGGCCGGTTCCGCTCTCGATCCTGGCGATGGTGCCCACGCTCGTCACGATACGGGGTGGAAGTCGGCTACCCTGGGACCCGTGCCGAGCAAGCTGGAACTCGTCGCCCCCCGGGGCTACTGCGCGGGCGTCGACCGGGCGATCGAGACCGTCGAGCGGGTCCTCGCGGAGCTGGGGCCGCCGGTCTACGTGCGCGGGGAGATCGTCCACAACACCCACGTGGTGTCCTCGCTGGCCGCCAAGGGCGCCGTGTTCGTCGACAGCGAGAGCCAGGTGCCCCGCGGGGAGACGATCATCCTGTCGGCGCACGGCGTCTCGCCCGAGGTGCACCGCGTCTGCGCCGAGCGCGAGCTGCGCGTGATCGACGCGACCTGCCCGCTGGTGTCGAAGGTCCACGCGGAGGTGCGCCGCTACGCCAAGCGCGGGGCCACCGTGCTGCTGGTGGGCCACCAGAACCACGACGAGGTGATCGGGACCCGCGGCGAGGCGCCGGACGCGGTGGTCGTCATCGAGAGCGTCGCCGACGCGGAGGCCGTGCAGGTCGAGGACCCGGACAACGTGGCTCTGACCACCCAGACGACCCTCTCGATCGACGACGCGGCCGCCATCGTGGACGTGCTCAAGCGCCGCTTCCCGGCGCTCGCGGGCCCCAAGACCAGCGACATCTGTTACGCCACGCAGAACCGCCAGGACGCGGTCCGCGCGGTGGTGCTGGACGGCGCCGACCTGGTGCTGGTGGTCGGCTCGCGCAACTCCTCGAACTCCAACCGGATGGTCGAGGTGGCCGCGGCCACCGGCGCCGAGGCGCACCTGATCGACAACGTCGGCGAGCTCGACCCCGCCTGGCTGGAGGGCAAGCACCGCATCGCCCTCACCGCCGGCGCATCGGCCCCCGAGGTGCTCGTGCAGGAGGTCGCCTCGGCGATCGCGACGGCGGGCTACGCCCGCGGCGGCGACGAGACGCCCTCGGCCGAAGGCGTCTTCTTCGCCCTGCCCCGCGAGGTGCGCACGCCGGGCTGACGTCCGCGTCGGGCCGTTGCACGATGCTCACCCGGCGTTGCGAACACGCCGATGAACCGTGAAGTCACCCCCGGCGCACGCCAGGGTGTGGCGAGCCTCCATGCAGAACCCCACCGCCATGCGGAGCGCCCTCGCGGCGCTCGCCCTCCTGATGCTGCTCGCCGTGGCCCCCTCGCCACGGGCGGTGGCGGCACCGACGATCTCCGGGACGCGGGCCGAGGTGGAGGCGCTCGGCCGTGAGGTCGCCGAGCTCGACGTCCGCGTCGGGCAGGCGGTGCAGGCCAACAACCTCGCGGCCGACCGGCTCGAGTCGGCGCAGCTGGCGCTCGCCACCACCCGCCGCGAGCTGAGCGGGGCCCGCAAGGACCTCGACAAGTCGCGCGACCTCCTGGCCGACCGGCTCGTCGGCCTCTACGTCAACGGCGAGCCGTCGTTCACCACGCTGCTGCTCACCAGCGGGAGCCTCACCGACGCCCAGGAGGCGGCCGGTCTGCTCGGGCAGATCGCCCAGCACGACGCCGGCACGGTCGCGACCGTACGCGCCCGCCGGGCGCGCCTGGCCGAGCTCGAGCGGGGCCAGGCCGACGCCGAGGCCTCGCGGCGCCGCGAGCTCGAGGCCACCCGCGCCCGGCGCGACGAGCTGGACGCGCTCGTGGCCGAGCAGCGCGCGGCGCTCGCCGGCGCGCGGGCCCGCCTGACGCGGCTGGTCAAGGAGGAGAAGGAGCGCAAGAGGCGCCTCGCCGCGCTCGAGAAGGCGCGCCAGGCGGCGCTCTCGTCGATCCCGATCGCCGGCGCGACCGCCCTGACGGGCGCGCTTCCGCCCGGCGACTACGTCTTCCCGGTGGCGGGCCCGGTCACCTTCACCAACGACTGGCTCTATCCGCGGGCGGGCGGCCGCTACCACCAGGGCATCGACCTGTTCGCGTCGCGCGGCACCCCGGTGATCGCGGTGGCCGACGGCTCCCTGTTCAACGTCGGCTACAACGGGCTCGGGGGCTGGCGCCTCTGGGTGCGCGACCGCTCGGGCAACACCTTCTACTACGCCCACCTGTCGGCCTACGCCCCCGCGGCGTCGGAGGGGGCGAGCGTCGCGCGCGGCACGGTGATCGGCTACGTCGGCGACACCGGCGACGCACGGGGCACGCCCCCGCACCTGCACTTCGAGATCCACCCCGGCGGGGGCGGCCCCGTGCCGCCCTACCCCATCGTCACCGGGTGGCCGCGAGCGTCCTAGGAGAGAGGCGGCTCACGGGATGACCGTCGGGCCGGTCACCGCGAAGCCGGGTGGCAGCGCGCCGGCCAGGTCGGGGCCCTCGAGGGCCACGCGGGGATCGATCTCCACGTCCACCGGCTCGCCGCCGGAATCGCGCGGCACCGGCACTCCCGCGGCCTCGAGCCAGCGCGCGTGGAGGCGGTTGAGATCGCGCCGCGCGGTCGCCGGCGAGTCGGAGCCCTCGGCGTTCTTGATCGGCGAGAACTCGTCCTCGCGGGCCGCCTCGACCGTGACCGTGCGGTCGGCCGAGGGCAGGGCGTCGAAGAGGAAGGTCTCGAACTTCACGGCGTTCGGCGCCCCGGGCTCCACCCGCCGGCCGTCGGCGTCGAGATGGGGCACCTTCTTCAGGGCGTGGTGGTAGGGCAGGCGCAGTCCGCCCTCGGTCAGCCGGCGCGCGAAGTCCACCTCGATGCAGTGGACCGCGATCGAGCCCGCCCAGTAGACGAGCGCGCCCTCGGCGTCCCGCTGCTGCGCAAGCGCGTCGGGCAGGTCGCTGTACTCCACGACCGCGGTGCGGCCGTCGACCCGGGCGATGACGCCCATCTTCTCCTCGGCCGTGAGCTTGCGCACGACCACCGATGCCATGTCCGCTCCGGCGAGCACGTGGTGGCCGAGCAGCTCCGGCCGGCAGACGCGCGCGAGCGGGTTGTCGACCTGGAACGTGAAGATCGTGCGGATCCCCTCCCGCGACATCTCCTCCAGGGCGCCCGAGGAGGCGAGCGCCGACAGCAGTCCGCCGTGGCCGTCGGGCGACAGGGCCAGGTGGTCGGGCGCGTCGCGCAGGATCTCGCCGCTGGCGGCGTCGACCGCCGGGAGCGTCCCCTGCACCACCAGCCGCACCGACTCCGGCGCGAGGCCGTAGTGGTCGTTCTCCTCGAAGGCGGCGCGCGTAGGCGCGTCGTTGGCCGGTGAGGTGAGCACGTACCAGGGCAGCGCGCCGCCGTAGCGCGCCCGCAGCGCCGCGATCTTGGCGGCGTGGTGCGAGAAGAGCGTGCGACCCGTGAGGGGGGCGAACGGGTAGAGGCCTTTCGGGCCGTCGTACCCGAGGCGGGTGCCCTGGCCGCCCGCCAGAAGCACCGCGGCGACGCCACCCTCGCGCAGCAGGGCCTCGCCGGCCTCCCGCGCCCGCCGGTCGCGCTCCTCGTCCTCGGGGCCGCGCGGCAGGGCGATCACCCCGGCCGGGTCGGGAGGGGCGATCTCGCCCGCCACGCCGTGGTCGTCGTCGCCCACCAGGCCGTCGACCAGGCGCCGGATCAGGGCGAGGTCGAGCGCCTCGATCTCGGCCCGCAGCCGATCCCGGGCCTCGCCCTCCAGGCCGTCGAGGGCGCGCGCCAGGTGGCCCTGGCCCGCCTCCTCCAGCCGCTCGCGGAGGCCGGTGTCCCCGCCGGCGCTCACCCCGCGGGCCGGAGCGCCACCTTCGTGACGCCCTCCGCGCGGTCGGCCATCAGCCGGTAGCCGTCGGCCGCCTCGTCGAGTGTGATCGTGTGCGAGAGCATCGGAGCCGGGTCGAGCGTGCCCGACTCGACCAGCGCCAGCAGCTCCGGGAAGTAGCGCTTGCCCGGCACCAGCCCGCCGGTGACCGAGATGTTGCGCAGGAACTGGTCGAACCAGTTGACCGACGGCGTCTTGCCCATGAAGTGGTCCATACCCAGACAGGCGATGGTCCCACCCGGACGCACGCACGCGTGGGCGCTCGCCATGGAGCCCGGGCCGGAGATCGAGTCGACCACCACGTGGGCGCCCTCGCCGCCGGTGTGCTCCATGACGGCCTCCTTGATCTCGTCGTCGTCGCGCGAGGAGATCGTCAGCGTCGCGCCGAGGGCGGTCGCCGTGGCGAGCCGGTCGGCGTGGTGGCCCAGGCAGATGATGCGCTCGGCGCCCTTGGCGCGGGCACCGTGCACGCCGGCCAGGCCGACCGCACCGTCGCCGATCACCACCACCGACTGGCCGGGCGCCGCGCCCGCCGAGGTGAGGCCGTGCCAGCCGGTCGACATCACGTCCACCAGCGGCAGCAGGCTCATCTCCCGGTCGGCGCCCGACAGGGCCTCCGGCATCGGGTGCAGCGTCGAGTCGGCGAGCGGGACGCGCACCAGCTCGGACTGGCCACCCTGGACGGCGCCCCCGTGGGCCCAGACGCGGGGCGCCCAGCCGAAGAGGGACCACTTGACGCAGGAGGACGCCAGGCCCTCGCGGCACCAGGTGCACTCGCCGCAGGCCACCGAGCACGACGACATCACGCGGTCACCGGCGGCGACGCCCGTGACCTCGGGGCCGACCGCCTCGACGGTGCCGATGAACTCGTGGCCGAGACGCGAGCCCGGTGCGAAGCCGAACGCCTCGCCGGCGTTGTAGATGTGCAGGTCCGACCCGCAGATCCCCGCGAGGGTGACGCGCACGATGGCGTCGCCGGGGTGCTCGATCGTGGGATCGGGCACGTCCTCCACCCGGACGTCGTGCGTTCCCTGGAAGGTGAGTCCCCTCATGCTGCTCCCCGCGGTCGGTGGCCGGCTGCGCCGGACAATACGCCGCGGTCCACCGGGGAGGTGGCGCGCCCGTTACGATCGCGGCGGATGAATCCCGCCCCTCACGCGAAGCTCGCCGGCCGCTTCCGCGAGGACGCCTCGCTGGCCCGCGTGAAGGTCGCGGTGAGCACCGAGCTCGGCGAGGGGATGCGCTGCACCACCACGGCGCGCGGCCACGAGGTGGCCGCCGACGAGCCGCGCTCGTTCGGTGGCGGCGACACCGCCCAGAGCCCGGTGGAGCTCCTGCTCACGAGCCTGGCCACCTGCCAGGCGGTCACCTACCGGCTCTGGGCCTCCGAGCTCGGGGTCGCGCTCGACCGGATCGGGGTCGAGGTGGAGGGCGACCTCGACCTGCGCGGCTTCCTCGGCATCGCCGAGGTGCCCGCCGGCTACGCGGCGATCCGGATGGTGGTGACTCTCGACGGCCCCGAGACCGACGAGCGCTACCGGGAGCTCGCCGACGCCGTCGACCGGCACTGCCCGGTCTACGACGTGCTGGCGCGACCGGTGCCGGTGGAGCGGGAACTGCGCATCGCCTGACCGCGGCTCAGAGCGCGCCGGACGGCATCCCCGTGCGGCCCGCCAGCCAACCCGCCGCCCGCTCGGGGTCCATCGGCCGGGCCATCAGGAAGCCCTGGACCGTGTCGCAACCGAGGTCGCCCAGCTCCTGGAGCGTCTCGAGGTCCTCCACCCCCTCGGCCACGACGCCCAGCCCGAAGGCGTGCGCAGCCTGGATGATGAGGGTCACCAGGCCGCGGCGGCGGGCGTCCGCGGAGCCGACGAAGCTGCGGTCGATCTTGAGCGTGTCCACCGGTAGCCCGGAGAGCTGGCCGATCGAGGTGAACCCGGTGCCGAAGTCGTCGAGGGCGACCGACACACCCCGCGCGCGCAACCGCGCCAGGTGCTCCTCCGCAACCCCGGCGTCGAGCAGCGTGGTCTCGGTGAGCTCCAGCTCGAGTCGCTCCGGGGCGATCCCGGTCTCCGCGAGCGCGGCCTCGACGTCCTCCACGATCGCGGGCGTCGCCATGTGCCGGCCCGAGATGTTCACCGCGACGCGGAGCATCCGCTCCGGATCGAGGCCGTCGGCCCTCCAGCGCGCGAGCTGACGGCAGGCCTCGCGGAGAGCCCACCGGCCGAGGTCGCAGATCAGCGACGACGCCTCGGCCACCGGGATGAAGTCGTCGGGCGGGACCAGGCCGTGTCCTGGCCGGTTCCAGCGCATCAGCGCCTCGAAGCCCACCACCGCGCCCGAATCGAGCCCGATCAGCGGCTGGTAGTGCAGGGTGAACTGCTCTGCGGCGAGTCCGGCGGCGATCTCGGCCTCCTGTCGCGCGCGTGCCGCGAGGACGTGCTCGTACACGACCACCCGGTCCTTGCCGGCGGCCTTCGCCGCGTACAGGGCCTCGTCGGCGCGTGCCAGCAGCTCGCGGGGCGTGCCGTCCGCGTCGCCGGCGGCCCGGCTGGCGGTCCCCACCGAGACGGTCAGCGCCCAGCCCGGCGCCTGCCTCACGACGACCGCCCGGACCGCCTCCGCAAGGCGCCCGGCCACCTCGCGCGCGCCCTCGTGGTCGGCGCCCGGGAGCACGACGGCGAACTCCTCCCCGCCGAAGCGCGCGAGGAGGTCGCCCTCCCGGTGAAGGGCGGCCGCCAGGGCGCGCGCCACCGCGCAGAGGGCCTCGTCACCCACCAGGTGGCCGAAGGCGTCGTTGAACGCCTTGAAGTCGTCGATGTCGATCATCACCACCGACAGCTGCGAGCCGGCGCGGGTGCTGCGGCGCCATTCACCCCGCACCGCCTGGTCGAAGGCGCGGCGGTTGGGCGCCCCGGTGAGCGCGTCCCTCATGACCATGCGGAGCATCTGCTCCTCCATGGCCTTCTCGACGGTCACGTCGAGCACCAGGCCGACCGCCCGCACGGCCCGCCCGCGCCGGTCGTGGTCGAGCACCCTCCCGCGGAGCGAGAGGTGGCGAAGCCCCGGCTCCACGCCGACGCGCACGCCCACCTCAGCCGCCCCATCCGTCGCGAGCTCGTCGATGGCCGCCCGCAGACCCTCCGCGTCGTCGGGGTGCACGAGCGCCGCAAGTGCCGCTGCGTCCTGCGGTACGCCGCCGAGCTCGACACCGAGCAGGGCCGCGGCCTCGTGCCCCCAGGTGAAGCGGCCCGAGGGCACGTCGAGCTCCCAGAGGGCGGCGGTCGCCTTCCCGAGGGCGAGGTCGAAACGCGCGCGGAGATCGATCTGCTCGGCCAGCAGGCGGTGGAACGCCGTCGTGTCGCGGCCGGAGGCCCACCAGCCGTCGATCCCGTCGGCGGGACGGGCGACCCACTGCAGGTGGACCATCGAGCCGCCGCGCTGCAGGAAGCGGCACTCGAAGAGGACCTCGGGGGCGCCTGCCTCCAGCGCGGAGAGCCCCGCGACGACCCGCTCGAGGTCGTCGGGGTCGACCAGCTCGAGCAACGACCGGCCGGCGATCTCGGCGAGCGGGATCCCGAGCAACCGGGCGAACGCGCCGTTGACCTCCCGCAGCAAGCCGTCGTGCCCGGCCAGCGAGAAGAGCTCGACCTCGGTCGCCCGCAGGGCCGACGCCTCCGGGCCGGAGGCGGCCGGCGGGCGGGGTGTCACCGGACCCGGTTCCTGGCGTACAGGGTGAGCAGCGTCTGCGCGACGGTGGCGTTGGTGATGAGGTCGGGGTTGACCAGGGGGTACCGGGTCGCGGGCGTGAACCCGTCGAGCTCGTCGGCGAGCTCCTCGTCGTCAACGTGCTCGAAGCCCATCGTCCAGTCGGGGAACAGCCGGGCCGGCACCTCCGCGTCCAGCAGCAGCCGCAGGTTCATGTGCCGCTCGTCGTCGCGGATCCGCGCGTAGGTGGCCTCGATCGCATCGGCGTCACCCTCGACCATCTGCAGGAAGCTCTGGCTGCTGTAGAGCAGCATCCCGGTGAGGCCGCACGCCGCGTTGCGCTCGCGCGCGCGATCGAGGAGCGTGACGAGCTCGTCCGGCGGGAAGTCGTGCACCGCCTGGCTGCAGTAGATGATGCGCTTCATCGGCCCTCGTCGGGAGTGTCCGGCCTCTCGCGGTATCGGCACTCCGTACGGGGCCTTGAGACGGGTCGCCGCCCGGCTCAAGGGCGCGTCAGCTGATCAGCTTGCGCGTCATCCCCGCGACCGCGATCCGCCAGGTGATCAGGCCGAAGACGATCAGGATCCCCATGTGCGCCAGGTCGAGGGGGAACTCCCAGCCGAAGACCGCGTGCCGCACCAGCTCGACGAGGTGGAAGAGGGGGTTGAACCAGGCCAGCGCCTGCGCCCATCCGGGGAGCTCGTCGAGCGGGAAGAAGGTGCCCGCGACCAGGAACAGGGGGGTCAGCACCGCGCTGATCACATAGCTGAAGTTCTCGAAGGAGTTCATCTTCGAGGCGATCGCGATGCCGAAGGCGGCCCAGCCGAAGCCGGCGACCATCGCGATCGGGGGCACGGCCAGCATGCCCCAGCTCGGATCGAGCCCGAAGACCATCGCGACGACCATCGGGACGCATCCGTAGGTGCCCGCGCGAACGGCGATCCAGACGGCCTCGGCGGTGACGAGCTCCTCGGTGTCCACGGGGG
>JAEMRL010000340.1 GCA_016463385.1 Thermoleophilia bacterium | reverse complement strand
GGAGTGGGAGGGCCGCGCGGGCGGCTACGCCGTCCAGGGGTCCGGGGCGGCGCTCGTGGAGCGGATCGAGGGCGACTTCACCACGGTCGTCGGCCTGCCCATCGGCGCGCTCGTCACGGCGCTCACCGAGCTCGGCCTCGCACCCTGGTCCTGAGCGATACTGCGCGCCGGATCGGGACCGAGGGGGAGACGACAGTGACCGAGAAGCTCTACGCGATCATCCACGAGGCCGACGGCGACACCATCTGGCGCTGGCAGACCGGCCGCAAGGCCAAGTTCGTGGAGTACGGCGGCTACCAGAAGGCCCTCGCCCTTGCCGAGGCCGCCGGCTCGACGCTCGCCCTCTGGGGCTCGCAGTACGGCCACCGCGGGGTGCCCGGCGACGCGCAGGAGGCCGACATCCTGGCCGCCGTCCAGTACGCGATCGAGCGCAAGGCGGAGCACTCCTGACGGGACCCGGGTTCCTCATCGTCAACCTGGGGTCCTAGGAAGACTCCCGGCCGGCCTGCAGGTCGAGGCCATCCGCAATCGTGCACTCCCAGGCTGCGGATTCCCCGCTCTCCTCCCACTCGCGCCAGGCGTCCGCGTAGGCGCCGTCGAGCGGCTCGTCGGCGTGGGGCATCAGAAGAGCGGCGGGTAGCGGTCCAGGAGATCGGCGTGCCGGCGCTTGCGCTCGCGCTCGGCCACGAGGGCGGTGTCTCCGGCCTCCTCCTTGAGGCGGCGCAGAGTCGCCAGGATCTCGCGGCGGCGGGCTTCGCGGATCCTCTCCTCCTCCTGCTGACGCCGCATCGCCCGGCGGTACGAGCTGTTGTCGTCGGCGAAGAGGGGCGGCGCGGGCATCCGAAGAACGGTAGCGGACGGGGTCCCGCCCGCCGGGTGATCCTCCTCACCGGTGGCGGGGAGCCTCCAAGGGGGGTACGGTAGCCCGGACCCGGGGTGGAACGACCGGGATGTCCGGCCCGTGCGCGGTTCGGGTAGAATGCCGCGCTTTGCAGGGCTGCTCGCGGCGAGAGCGCCACTTCCATGGGAGGCGACCAATCGGGTTCTGGAGCTACCTGACCGGTTTCGGCGGACGTGACATGGCCGTCGACCTCGGCACGGCCAACACGCTCGTCTACGTCCGCGGCCGCGGCATCGTCCTCTCGGAGCCGTCGGTGGTCGCCATCGACCAGCGCTCGGGAGAGGTGCACGCGGTCGGGATCGAGGCCAAGCGCATGCTCGGGCGCACGCCCGGCAACATCAGCGCCATCCGGCCCCTGAAGGACGGCGTGATCGCCGACTTCGACGTGACCGAGCAGATGCTCCGGCACTTCATCCAGAAGGTCCACCAGAATCGCTGGGCCCATCCGCGCGTGGTCGTCTGCGTGCCCTCGGGCGTGACCGGCGTCGAGAAGCGCGCGGTCGAGGAGGCCACCCTGTCGGCCGGCGCCCGCAGCGCCTTCCTCATCGAGGAGCCGATGGCGGCGGCGATCGGGGCCGGCCTGCCCGTGGCCGAGCCGACCGGGAACATGGTCGTGGACATCGGCGGCGGCACCACCGAGGTCGCCGTCATCTCGCTCGGCGGCATCGTGGTGGCCCAGTCGATCCGCGTCGGCGGCGACGAGCTCGACGAGGCGATCATCAGCTACGTCAAGAAGGAGTACAAGCTGATGATCGGCAGCCAGACCGCCGAGGAGGTGAAGCTCGAGATCGGCTCCGCCTACCCGCTCCGCGAGGAGGTGCAGGCGGAGATCCGGGGGCGCGACATGATCACGGGACTTCCGAAGACGGTCGTGCTCTCCTCCGAGGATGTCCGCGAGGCCCTCGAGGAGCCGCTCGTCCAGATCATCGACGCCGTCAAGAGCACGCTCGACAAGACCCCGCCGGAGCTGGCCTCCGACATCATGGACCGCGGGATCATGATGGCCGGTGGCGGTTCGCTGCTGCAGGGCCTCGACGAGCGCCTGCGCCGCGAGACCGAGATGCCGATCCACGTCGCCGAGTCACCGCTGACCTGCGTCGCCGTCGGCTCGGGCCGTTCCCTCGAGGAGTTCGAGGTCATGCAGAAGGCCTCGTCGAACGGCCGACACAGGAAGCGCTACTGAGTAGCCGCACAGGAGGCCCTTCCGTCTGATGGCGGTCGCCGCGACAACCGGTATCGCGCGGCGGCGGGCGAACGTCCGCCGCATCATCATCGCCACCCTCGTGATCGCCTGCCTGGCGATCTTCACCGGCTTCTTCCGCGAGTCGTCGGACGGCCCCCTGCACGGGGCCCAGTCGACCGCCGCCAGCATCGTGGCGCCCGTGCAGGAGGTGGCGACCCGCGCCGTCGAGCCCTTCCGCGACGCCTGGGGATGGGCCAGCAGCCTCAAGGACGCCCGCGACCGGGCCGCCGCGCTCGAGGTGGAGAACGCCGAGCTGCGCGGCCGCGCGGCCGACAACGCCGTCCGCGACCAGCGCATCGCCGAGCTGGAGGACCAGCTCGGCATCGAGGCGCTGCTCGACACCTCCAGCGAGCTGGGCGGCTACCGCCCGGTCACGGGCCTCGTCATCACGCGCTCGATCACCGACTGGTACCGCAACGTCCGGATCTCGGTCGGCTCGTCGCAGGGCGTGGTGCGCAACGCGCCCGTCGTGGCGGGCACCGGTCCGGGGGCGGCGCTCGTCGGCGTGATCACCGGGGTCTCCTCGGGCACCGCCGACGTCGCCTTCATCACCGACGGCCGCACCGAGGTGGGGGCCACCATCCCCGAGGCCGGCAACCCGCCGGGCCTCGTGCAGTCCACCACCCCCGGTCAGCTCCGGATGACCGGCGTGCCGCGCGCGGCCCCGGTCGATCTCAACCAGGTCGTCGTCACCTCCGGCTTCATGGTGAAGGGCCTGCCCTCGATCTACCCGCGCGGCATCCCCATCGGGCGCGTCTCCAGCACGGGGGCGCAGGAGGTGGACGTCCAGCAGACGGTGCAGGTGACGCCCTACCTCGATCCGCGCAACCTCTCCTACCTCACCGTGCTCACCCCCCAGAGCGCCGAGGCCAAGCGCCGGGCGTCCGGCGGATGAGCAGCGACGTCACCACCCGGGTCGTCGGCCCGGCCACCGCGGTCCCGCACATGGCCCCACGGGGCACCGGCCTCGGCTGGGTCGCGCTGATGGTGCTGGTGGCCGTGCTCGTCCAGGTGGCCGTGATGCCCTACCTGAACGTCGCCAACGGCATCCCCGACATCGTCGCGCCCACGATCGTGGTG